>CAJAHC010000283.1 GCA_903939355.1 uncultured Methylococcaceae bacterium
CGTCAACAATTTACTAAAAATTATTTATTACTAGTCAAATCGAGATTTGCCAATGGCCTAATATTTCTCATATTAATAAGTTTAATAGTAGAAGTTTTTGACAATGCACGTTATCCAATTCAACAGCTTCTAGGACAAGATCCTCGTCTTTTTACTCATGTCATTTTTGCCGTCATTGGCTTGATGCTGGTGGAACAAGTTTATCGTAATGCAACCCAAGAATCACAATGGTCAATTAAATTTTTATGCCTAGGCTTGGGCGCATCATTTATGATTGATTTTTTTGTTTACAGCAAATCACTTTTATTTGCGCAACTCGACTCTTTACTTTGGAGTTCACGAGGATTTATTAATGCCTTAATTACGCCATTATTATTTATTTCCATACTGCGTTTACAAGCCAGTAAAGCACTTAGAATTACAGCCTCAAGAAAAATCGTATTTCACACCACCGTCTTATTAGGTTCTGGGTTATATCTTATCGTAATGTCACTTGCTGGTTTTTATATCAGAGATTATGGTGGAAACTGGGGAGCTACAGCACAACTATTATTTATATTTTTAGCGTTATTGATTTTATCAATATTATTTATTTCAGGAAAAGCTAGGGCGCTAACAAAGGTGTTTATCAATAAACACTTTTTTCACTACCATTATGATTATCGTGATGAGTGGCTCAAAGTCAGTAAAACCATTGCCAAGCTCAACTCCATAAATGAATTATCCGGATTTATTATTAAAACCTTATGTGACTTGGTGGATAGTTCGGGTGGTGGCTTATGGCTAAAAAATGACCAAGATGATTTTTATTTGGCTGAAGAAAGCAACCTTGGGTTTTCCCCGCCTTTCACCCTCCAGAAAAATCAATCTTTAATTCGATTTATGAAAAAAAAACAGTGGGTTATAGACTTTATTGAGCTGGCAAAATCCCCACATATTTATGATGATGTTGACTTATCACAGTGGCAAAATCCACTCTACAACATTTGCTTAATCATTCCCTTGTTACAGGAAGATGATATCGTTGCTTTTGTTGTATTAACCAAAGCTAAAGTAACTAGACAGCTTAACTGGGAAGACCACGACTTATTAAAAACAGTGTGTCTTCAATTAGCCAACGCTTTGGCTCTTAGCCATGCTAGCGACGCTTTATCTCGCTCCCGTCAGTTTGAAGCCTATAACAGACTTTCCGCATTTCTTGTGCATGACCTTAAAAATCTGGTAGCACAAGTGTGTCTTATTGTAAAAAATTCTGAGAAACATAAATACAATGTCGAGTTCATAGATGATTCTATTGATACCCTTAAAAATATCATTTTTAAAATGGATCATCTTCTTAGTCAGCTAAAAAAAGAACAACTCACAACACATAATCAAAGCCTTATAAACCTAGTAGATATTATAAAAGATGTTGCCATTCAGCAAAATGCTAATAAACCAAACCTACAATTAATAACTAACTTAGATAACATCGAGATTGTAGGAGAAACACAAAAAATAACCGCTATTTTTAGTCATTTAGTACAAAATGCTCAGGAAGCCACGGCTGACGATGGTTTTATTAAGGTGATATTAAGTGCCGATAATCAAGAAGCCATTATTAAAATCATTGATAATGGCACTGGGATGGACAATAAATTTATAGCCGAACGTTTGTTTAAGCCGTTTGATACTACCAAAGGTAATGCAGGTATGGGCATTGGTGTTTATGAAGCCCGAGATTATATAATGAAGCATTATGGTTCTTGTAATGTTGAAAGCGCACTGGGGGTGGGCACGACTTTTATCATAAAACTTCCACTTGCTTTGGCGTAACGGCAATAAAACCCACCAAGTCCTATTAAATTTCGCTGTGTACTGAGTTGTGCCTCTTAAAACCTTTATATTTTAGTACATAATAAGATTTCACCAACACAACGTTATATTGATGATAATCCTTACAAGATTGCAGATATTTTGAGTGCACTTTAATATCAAATACACTTATAAAGAGTATTGACATTACTGTTTTTTAGAATAACTTCATATTTGTTATCCACATTTCATTATAAGTTGTTGATTTATGCTAAATCCCTACTGATGCACTCAACTTATTCAATAAAAGTCTTGTAAGTCATTGATTTATTAATTTATATTGCACTGTATAATTTTTATACAATTTAATCAAAAACACTAAAAATGATGAACTTAGCGTATTGCATAAGTAGTTATCCCCAGAGTTATCCACAAAAATTGTGTATAAGTCCATAACCCACTATTAGTCAAATAATTAGAACATTTATTTTATTTATTTCATTTATTTCAGTTTATAAATTACATTAATATAACCATGAATAAGATGCTATGGAAATACCCTGATTTCTTAATTTTTCCTGATTTCAACATTGAACGCATTGCTACCTAAATACATTGAGATATTTACAGATATAACTCAATCAATCTCGCAAACCCTATCGCTATAGCACTTTAAGTCTGACCATTAGATGGAGAATAAAAAAATGTCCAGTTACCCGCACTCATTTCCGTTACGCTTAACCACTGATTTATCCAACACCTTACATTCGGCATCTCTATCAACAGGAATAACCAAATCTGATTTAATTCGTGTAGCACTGAATAAGTTTTTAGTGGAATTAAGTCAATCGGGTATTACTGAAGCAGCGGGGAGTCGCTATTTTTGCGAAAGATTTTTCCGGGCTTCCTGCTCGAAAAATCAGCAAAAAACTACGCGACCGCCAATGCCTTCGGCTGCCCCGA
>CAJAHC010000284.1 GCA_903939355.1 uncultured Methylococcaceae bacterium
TTAACTCTAAGGCTTTCATTTATTTGGCTCCCCCGGACGGGCTCGAACCGCCGACCTAATGATTAACAGTAGCACTAACGGCCAAATTTATCCTTTTTAAGTGGAAGATTACTAAGTGCCTTTCTGATTGAAATATCACCGTTGCCTTAAAACTGAACCAATACCGAACATTTTGTTCTGGAAAACCTGAATATTCTTAATTATTTAAAATTAAATCAATCAGTTAGGGATATTTTCCACCGACCGAAAACCGAAAAACCTCGCCACAATTCAAACGCACCCCTCTTTTCCTGCACGACAGACCTTCCTCTTGTTCACCATCCTTCATAACAGGAAAACATAAATTCAATTGACGTATAAAATCATCTTTAAAATCAATACTACAACTCTTCAGCAACCATCGTATAACCTAAGGCCTTGTATCCAACTTTTCGCTTCTCACTCATCTTACTTAACATAGGCACCTTAATGTCCACATAATCGTAAATCCTGACTTCAGTTTTTAAATGGTGTAAACGGTGAAGCCTACCTACATATTGAGCTAAAGCACCCTTCCAGGAAATGAGCATAACCAAAAATAACGTATCAAGTCTGGCGTCATCGAAGCCTTCCCCCAAATAACGCCCAGTAGCGATGATAACTCTCTCTTCAGTATCAGGAATGTTTTGTAATATATCTTGTACTTGTTTACGTTGTCGTATCCCCATTCCGCCCTGCATTACAACAACATTTTTTGCAAACTTACTTATTTGCTCAGCTAATAACATTACATGCTCACGTCTCTCAGTCAATATAAGGGGTGATCGTCCTTGCGCTAAGGCTTTTTTAATATCTTCGATTATAAATTGATTACGCTCAACATCAACAACCAATGCTTGGTAAACATCATGAATTGACAATGTTACTGGAAAGTTATTTTCAGGCGTCATGAATACCGTATGACGCTGCGTTACATAATGCTCAAAGGGCCTAGCTAAAGCCTGTTTCTTAGCACTTACCTGATGTCTAACAGCACCACACTGCATAAACACAATAGGATGGTGCCCATCTTTTCGAGTTAAAGTTGCCGACAATCCCAACACATATTTTGCCTTACAGGATTTAGCGACCATTTCAAAACTGACCGCAGACAAATGATGACACTCATCAAAAATCACTTGCCCATAATTAGCCACTAAATCCGCTACGGATTGGTTTTTTGTTAAACTTTGAATAATAGCGACATCAATGACACCGGTCGGTTTATTTTTACCGCCGCCAATTTTACCCACCTGCTTCTTAGTTACATTCAGAAACAATTCAATACGTTCCAACCATTGATCTAACAATTGACGACGATGAACAATAATTAAAGTATTAACTTGGCGTTTTGCCAAAATATTAAGGGCAACTACCGTTTTACCGAACGCTGTCGTCGCAGAAAGAGTTCCAATATCATGCTCAAGTAATTTATTTACCGCCAAATTTTGTTCATCGGTTAATTGACCTTGAAAAGCTATGCCTCCGATATCTTGCCCAGCAAAGCGCTCATCTTGAATCACAGCCTTAATTTTTAATTCATCGAATAACGATATTAATTCATCCTGACAACCTCTAGGCAAGGCAATATGCTGTGAGTAATACTCTGCACAAGAAATAACTCTAGGCTTACCAAAAGTCGACATTCGCATCGCCTGAGCTTTATAAAAATCCGGATTCTGAAATGCAGCTAAACGAATAATCCTACTTTGCAAGGGTGTCGGAATATTAGTAATATCAATAAAAAGTTGATTAGATAGGGTAATAGTTACTGACTTAGGTAAAGATTCATTAATGACAACCTCTTTGATCTTACGTGAAGGTTTTATTTTCCAAGGCTCATCTTCATCTATGGGTAATTTAACTCCAATAATACAATTTTGCAGTTCTGCCAATTCAATTAACTGACTTATCTCAATTAGTGACATCCGTTTGAGCGTTGATAAATAAGCCCATTGATCAGGAAAAGCGACAAATTTATCATCTACAAATACACTATTACCTTTTTCCCTGGGCTTTTTTTGCAGTGGTAAGGCAATTAAATTACCAAAACCACCTTTAGGCATTGTATCTTGATTAGGAAACAATCGATCATAAGATTCAAAATCTAAGCTTGGGTGCTTATCCATAGCAAGCGTTAAAAGATAAGATCCAAGCTTTCTAGCCTCAATGGCAAAAACAGGCTGACTAAAAAATAACCAAACATGAGCACCCTTACCAGACCGAGATATTTCGATACTGTAGGGTACAGAATTTTCCTTACAAGTTTCAGCAAAAGCACTAACATCGAGTTGCCAAGAAGCTTTATCAAAATCAACAGCAAGAAACCAACAGCGGTCATCTATCATTAAGGGATAAATCCCAATAACAAAATCTGCTGATTGATTACGATGGTTATCAACACCTGTCAGATGATTGCATATCACTTGATCGTTGACAGGTAGAAATGATCGGTACTGACAATCAGTACATTTAATTCTTGGTTTCTCGCAAACGCCAGGTTTCAACTCATTTGAACAAACTGGAGCATACCCTGATTTGCCGGTCTTGCTGTTTACGAAACGTTTTGGATAGACATCTTCGCGGCCTTTGAATAGATCACGGAATAAATTAATTTTATCTTTGGTATAAGACTGCTGAGTTACAGTAGCTGTCTCTGTTAGTAAGCGCAGTTCTTTTTGATGACGTTGCCTAAGCTGATATTTTAATTCAGATAGCTCTTGAAACAATACATCACGTTCAACATCTATTGTTTGAATTTTTTGCTCTAATGTTGCAATGCGTTGTTCAAAATCGTTCATTATTTTAATAAAAACGATGACTCATACAAAACAACGAATGCAAAATAGCGCCCCTATTTCATCTAAATTAATTCGTATCTTCTCGATCTAAACGATCAAGTATTGATAATGCTTTATTGATATCCGCTTGATCGGCAAAAGTACGAAAACGAACTTCTGTATCCCAGGCAGCTAAAGCTTGTGCACTCATTTCTTCAACTAATTTATTAACGCTTTGTCCACGACTTCGCGCATAAGACTTAAGTCTTTCAGCGGTACTGTCCGGCAACCTTATGGTTAATGTGCTCATTGCAATGCCTCCAAATAATCAGCAGGGGTTTGAACTTTTATAGGATTTATTAACTCACCACGACCTATATCACGAATATTATACGTAATAATGGCATCTGCACCACCGGCAATGGCTAACTCAACAAGATGATTATCCGCCTCATCTGGCAAATTGGGTCGCCAACCATAATAAACAGTTACCCAACGCCCCATTTTAATCAATGCTGATAACACCTGCCTGCGCTCATCATCGGAGGTTGCATCTGTCCATACATCACGGCCCAGTAAATCTTCATATTCAAGCCACAGTGCATTACCAAAAATAGGTTTTATTTTGCCGGTGAGAGCCAAACGTATTATTTCTCGTGATGCGCCTCCACCAGAGCGAAGTCCCGTAACAAAAACATTGGTATCGATAACAACTATATTCATAGTTGACAGCATATAAGCTATCAATGAGAGTTGCAATAGTTTTACAACTTTTAAATTTACCTGAGCATAATAAAGGTCATTATCATATAAAAAATGAATTCCTCGTGAACAACAAGACTAAGGGATCGTTAAAAAACTATCATTACCAAATGGAATTTCCAGTTTGCAAAGGTCCTCACCACACAAGCTTTTATTGTAATTGAACATACGTTGTGATTGACCAGCTTCATTGGCAAAGACCACCGCAATGTTTTTATAAAAAATCGCCCTTTCATTATTTTTTGCGAGCATATCCAAATTATCGGCCAAGGCTTTTGCTGCTTTATCAAATACCAAAGCCATTTGCGCCTTACCCTGTTCTGCGAGCTTCCCAGTAACCTCCGACATTAAAATATTAATTGTGGGCTTACAATCAACGAATGGCGTCGATGCGTTACAATTATTTTTGACGGTCGCCGAATCATAAGCCACCGGTGTCGATAGATAGAGGCTCGGCACATTAACAACTAAGGTATCACCTTCGATCTCATATTTTAATTCCCTTAGTTTCACGAAATACTTGAAGCTGGCAATCAACGAAATGTCAGCAACAGCTCGACCGATTGGAATATCGTGCCATAGTATTTTTTCAGATTCTCTATGGAAATTTTCATTAGTTCGAAGTTCATTAACAACGTATTCATCAACTCCCCTTAAAGATACAAATTGACTAAAGTTTGTCGTATATTCGCGCGTTTCAATAAAACGAAATACATTAAATTTATAGATAACAAAACCTAGAATTAAAACGAGAATAAAAGCAGTGATAA
>CAJAHC010000285.1 GCA_903939355.1 uncultured Methylococcaceae bacterium
AGTTATTTTTAATTCGTCCAAGGTTCTTTGTCTTTAGCATTCATAATCTTTTGTCCATCATAAAGGCTTATTCCTTGCCAGGTTCCAAACCAAACTTGTCCCTTATTATCCTCATAAATACTTTGAACAACATTGGAGGTTAAGCCATTGTCAGTTGTGAATTGTGTGAAATTAGCCCCATCGTAGCGGTAAACGCCATAACCTTCAGCCGAAAACCAAATATTTCCCTGGCTGTCTTCACAAAAATTATAGGTTTCTACACCTTCAATAATTCCATCCTTGGTGAAGTCGGTGTAAGTTTTTCCATCAAATTTACTGACACCGCCATAAAAAGTTCCAATCCAAATATTTCCTTGCTGGTCTTCTAAAATATCCGCAGCATTATTATCGGCAAGTCCATTTTTAGTTGTTAAATGAATGAATTCGCCATTCTTGTATTTGAAAATTCCATTTCCATCGGTAACAAACCACATCGTTCCATTTCTATCCTCCAAAAATTTAAAAACCAATTTATCAGAAAGCATAGATTTTGGATTTTCGACTTTCTTGTCTGGCAATATAAATGGCATAAATATTTTTCCATCAAAAAGACAAACCCCGCCTGTTGAACCAACCCATATTAGTCCGCTTTTGTCTATTGTTAAACCCCAAATTTCATCATCCTGCAATCCTTCTTTTTTTGAAAAGTTTGTAAACTTTTCACCATCGTATTTGAAGAGCCCATAGTCAGTTCCAAACCAGACATTTCCTGCTTTGTCTTCAACAATTTCTCTAACAACATTAAATGGGCGAACTCCTTCGATTGAAACAGTTTCTAGTGTTTTACCATCGTAACGTATGATTCCACTTCCATTTGTTCCAAACCAATAGTTTCCTTTTTTGTCTTGATGCATTGTCCTTACAAACTCCCTAACCATTCCATTTAAATTGGTGTGAATTTGCGGAAATGTTGTACTTTGATTTGAATTGATTGGTTGATTGTTTATTCCATTTTCTGTTGTATCATTAACCGGTTTTTCTTTCACTTGTCCAATGCAAAATGATATTTGTAAAGACAAAACAATTAGAATTAAATTTCTTGTTATAGATGTTTTCTTGCTTTCAATGTTTGTCATATTGCTGGTTTATAATTGTTGCTAACGGCAGTCTGTCTAATAACCTAAATGAATGTCGCTGAGAATTGAATAATCGCCTTCACATTCGATCAGGTACTCATTGAATTTACTCAGGAGAAACAGTTTTTAGACAGACTGGCGTTCCCTGCCTAGGCGCAGGGGCTTTGTGTAGTGGGCCTTGTGCGTCGGGACAAAGCCCTGGCAGCTTAGGCAGTGTTAGGCAACGTTTATTTTCATTTTATCATTCTCTTAAGCTCTTCTATTGTAGGCTCAAACCCATTATATTTTCTATGCAACATCGCATGACAATTTGGACAAACAGGAATTAGGTCTGTTCGAAAATTAATTTTATAATTTATCCCGATTTCATGAATTGGAACCAGATGATGAATATGTATGAAATCTTTCCCTATTTCTCCATAAATATCAGATAATTTCTTAGAACATATTTTACAATTTGTGCCATGAATTTTGATACAATTTTCTCGAGCCTTAGAACTTCTTTCATATTTATTTACAGTTATATTTCTTTTTGCACCCTCATAATCTGTTTCATCTTCATTAACTATTTCTGGAAAAAATTCTCTTTGATATTTATCTGTAAAATATTTTTCTA
>CAJAHC010000286.1 GCA_903939355.1 uncultured Methylococcaceae bacterium
AATCCATATATGTCACAAGTACCTCTTTTATTGCTAACATCAGGCCTGAAATACACTTTTTTTGATTAAATCAAGTACTGGATTAAATTAATTTATTGCTTTGATTGGTTGTATGTACTGTTTTTTAAATTTGCTACTCATCTTAGGGATAAAAAATGTCGGAAAAATATATTTATTCATTCCAAAAAGGCGACGGAAAAAATAAAGTATTATTGGGAGGTAAGGGAGCCAATCTTTGTGAAATGACGCAGATAGGACTTAACGTTCCCCCTGGATTTGTCATTACTACTCAAGCTTGTTTAGCTTATCTTGAAAGTCATCAATTGCCTGAAATTTTGTTGGAAGATATTAAATCTCATATCATTGAAGTTGAGCAGCTCTCAGGTAAACAGTTTGGCCATAGCCAAAATCCGTTATTGGTTTCAGTGCGTTCGGGTTCCGCCATTTCTATGCCGGGTATGATGGATACTATTTTAAATCTGGGATTAAATAGTAGCACACTGAAGGGTCTTATAAGTCAGACTGGAGATGCACGGTTTGCCTACGACGCTTATCGTCGATTTATCCAGTTGTTTGGCAAGGTTGCTCTTGGTATTGATGATGAAAAATTTGACCTGCATTTCTCTAATATCAAGAAGCAAGCAGGTATTAAAGCGGACATTGGTCTTGATGCTGAACATTTGCGCCAAATCAGTGAATTATTTCTTCAGGTGATTTTGGAACAAACTGGCAAGCCTTTTCCGGAAGATGTTTATGAACAACTGGAGTTATCTGTTAAAGCAGTATTTAATTCCTGGACAGGAAAAAGGGCGGTCGATTACCGTCGCGAATTTCATATTACAGAAAATGTAGCGAATGGTACTGCTGTTAATGTAGTCGCAATGGTTTTTGGTAATAGGGGTAACGATTGTGCAACCGGTGTTGGCTTTACACGTAACCCGGGCACTGGGGTCAATGAAATGTACGGTGAGTATTTGGTTAATGCGCAAGGTGAAGATGTTGTTGCAGGCATTCGAACACCCAAGCCGGTTCACGAGCTGGCAATTGAAATGCCTGGTCTTTACCAGCAACTGGTTGATCTCCGTAATAAACTTGAAGAGCATTACAAGGAAGTTCAAGATTATGAATACACGATTGAATGTGGAATATTGTATTGCCTGCAGACGCGTAATGGCAAAATGAATGCCACCGCAATGGTGCGAACGTCCGTAGAAATGGTATTTGAAGGCTTGATTACTAAGGAGCAGGGATTGTTACGTATCAACCCGGAATTGCTTGAACAATTGTTGCATCCGCAATTAGATCCTGAACATAAAGCACACTCAGTTGCTCAAGGCTTACCGGCTTCTCCTGGTGCCGCTGTTGGTAAATGTGTTTTTGATGCCGATACAGCTGAATTAATGGGGCGAGCTGGTGAGTTGGTTATTTTATTAAGAGAAGAAACTAAACCTGAAGACATACATGGTTTTTTTGCGGCTCAAGGCATTTTAACCAGTCGTGGTGGTAAAACTTCACACGCAGCTGTGGTTGCCAGAGGAATGGGTAAGGCTTGTATTGCCGGTGCAGAAGATATAAAAATAGATGTGCGTGCCCGTCAGGCAATTATAGGCGACTTGTATATTCGTGAAGGCGATATCATTACCATTGATGGCAGTACAGGTTTTATTTATTTAGGCAAAATACCAACGGTTGAACCGATATTTTCAGAAGAATTAAAAACGTTATTGTCTTGGGCAGATGAGTTTGCCGAACTAGAAGTCCATGCCAATGTCGATACGCCGGAGCGGGCACGGATGGCGCTCAGTTATGGCGCAACTGGTATTGGTTTATGCCGGACTGAACGTATGTTTAATGCGTCTGACCGTTTGCCTTTAGTGATTGATATGATTCTGGCTGACAACAAAGAAGCTAGGAATGATGCGTTGGAAAAATTATTTCCGATTCAGCGCGATGATTTTAAACAAATCTTTGAAGCGATGTCTCCCTATCCGGTAACTGTCCGCTTGCTGGATCCACCGATGCATGAATTTTTGCCTAGTGAGCACCAACTTGAAGATGAAATTAAAGCATTGAAGCATTATAAGTTAATGATTCAGGGTCAGCAGGTTGCCCTTGATGCCCTAGCTACACAGATAGAACTACCTAAGCCTTTTAATCAATTGAATGAAGAGCTCATCAATAAAGCAATTGCCAAAAAGGAATTAATGCTGAAAAAAGTTAAAGAGTTATTCGAAGTCAATCCAATGTTGGGTCATCGTGGCGTGCGTCTCGGTATGACGTATCCTGAAATTTACCAGATGCAAATACGCTCTATACTGGAAGCTGCTGCTCAGTGTGCCAAGCAAGGAAAGCACATCTCACCTGAAATTATGGTGCCTCAGGTTATTACGGTAAAGGAGTTAATAAAGGTAAAAAGTTATGTTGATCAAATCAAAGAGGATGTTGAAAATCAGTACGATATTTCGTTAAATTTTAAGTTTGGAACCATGGTAGAAACGGTTAGGGCTTGCACCCGTGCTGGAGAATTGGCTCAAGTAGCTGAATTTTTCTCATTTGGAACAAATGATCTAACTCAAGCAACTTTTTCATTTTCACGTGAGGATGCAGAAAATAAATTTCTGCCGCTTTACAATGAAATTGGCTTACTCGAGGATAACCCTTTCGAAGTGCTTGATGCCAAAGGTGTCGGTCAGTTAATGAAAATGACTGTAGATTCTGGGCGTCAAACCAGACCCGATATCAAAATAGGTATATGCGGTGAACAAGGAGGACATCCGGAATCTATTCGTTTTTGTCATTATATAAAAATGGATTACGTTTCTTGTTCCGCGCCGCGTATTCCTATTGCCAGATTAGCAGCGGCCCAAGCGAAATTGCTAGAGGATGTTTATAAGATACATTAATCACTATTCAGCGTGCAATGATCTTTTTTTTCTAAAAGAAGAATGAAGTTAGTCATGAAAATTATACTTACTCTAAATAGAGAAGTTAGTGGGATAACTAATCATCTTAATACGCTTTAAATTAGTGTTCGTTTATCCAGCTCTTGCAAATGCCTTAGCTTTTCCTTGATTTTTATTTCCAGACCTCGATCGACTGGTTGATAATAACGGGTTCCGATAAGTTGATCCGGAAAGTAATTTTCACCAGCCACATAGCCTTCCGGTTCATCATGGGCATAACGGTATTCTTTGCCATAATCCAGCGATTTCATGAGCTTGGTAGGTGCATTTCTTAAATGTACCGGTACACCCAGGCTACCGCTTTGTCTGGCATCACTCATGGCGGCATTGTAAGCTTTATACACAGCATTGCTTTTAGGTGCACAGGCTAAATAGACAATGGCTTGTGCCAGGGCCAGCTCACCTTCCGGACTACCCAGGCGTTCTTGGGCTTCCCAAGCATTAATGGCGATCTGCAAAGCCCTTGGATCTGCATTGCCGATGTCTTCAGAGGCTATTCTAACGATACGTCTGGCTAAATAGGACAGGTCGCAACCGCCATCCATCATCCGACATAGCCAATAAAGCGAAGCGTCAGGCGAACTGCCTCTTACCGATTTATGCAGTGCTGAAATTTGGTTGTAAAATTCTTCACCTTGATTATCAAAGCGTCTAACACCACCAGACAATACTTCTCTGGCACATGTTTCATTAATCACATGGCTACTTTTTGCTGCGGCAAGCTCTACTGCAATTTCCAATAAATTTAATAATCTTCTGGCGTCACCATCTGCGGCTTCGGCAAATTGTTGCTTAATGTCGTCTGCCATTGCAATATTAAGATTACCAAGACCTTTATCAGCATCACTGAGTGCCTTGTTTAAAACATCGAGTAATTCTTCGCTTGATAAAGAGTTGAGTACATAAATTCGAGCCCGCGATAATAAAGCATTATTGAGAGCAAATGAGGGGTTTTCAGTGGTTGCGCCAATAAAATAAACGGTACCATCTTCTACGTGCGGCAGGAAAGCATCTTGTTGGGATTTGTTAAAGCGATGCACTTCGTCGACAAATAAAATAGTGCGCCGGTGCTGTTCAAGTTGGATCTTTTTGGCGGCGCTAACCGCAGCTCTGATTTCTTTAACACCTGATAATACCGCGGAAATTGGCATAAACTCGGCATCAGAGTGCAGGGCAATCAGACGTGCCAGCGTGGTTTTACCGGTTCCTGGTGGCCCCCAGAAAATCATGGAATGCAGGCGACCTGATACCACGGCTTCATAGAGTGGTTTGCCGGGCTTTAGAATATGTTGTTGACCTGCATAATCTTCTAGGGATATGGGTCGCATTCTATCTGCCAAGGGTTTGCTTAAATCATCAAACATGAAAGGCTGAAAAGAGGTTCAGAAATATTAAAATTGGCGCTTCGTCCTTATCTTTAATCTGAAAATACATCGGCGCCTTTGGGCGCGATGAATTCAAACATGGAAGCCTTTATGGGTGGATTTAACTGAACATTAGTGAAATAGATACGAGTTAATTGACCAAAGTTATCGCTTAACTCCATGCCGCCCAGTAGGCCTTTATTCAGACCAATTAAAATATATTTAAAACTACTTTCCTGGTTCTTAGGTAACAATTTAATCCATTGCATTTCACCATCAATGCCTTGATCCTCCATAGTAAAATTATCATCTAGTGATATAGTGCCGCTCAACAATAATGCAGGTGTCGAACCAACAGACTCATCCAGTTTTTTAATCGTGACTTGATCTAAATCGGTATCATAAAACCAAACTTTTCCGGATGATGATACGATTTCTTGTTGAAAAGGTTTTAAATAGTTCCAGCGGAATTTCCCGGGTCGCTGTAGATAAAAAACTCCGTGACTAGTTTGGTAAGGCTTGCCTGCTTCATTTATTAAAACTTGTTTAAAGTCAGCGGTGAGTGATTTTGATGATTTTAAAAATGCCTGTAATTGTTTTACAGGTTCATCTGCACCATGACTTGTAGTGTTAACAAGAAAAAAAGCTAATAAAATTAGGCTTAATGTATATATTTTAGGCATTGATGCTGTTGTATTATTCATTCGGACTCAGGTTTGCTTTCGTTGGGATCGTTTTCAAAAATATCAGTAAACCACGATTTATCTTGATCAAAAACACCTTGCCCACATTCAGAGTAGGTAGTAGGTTCTGATCCCGATATATAGGGGTATTGCTTACCATCTGCACACTCTTTATTGGTTAATAAACCACTACCTGGGTTAACCAAGGCCAGAGTAATATTATCCGGCGGTATTAAGTTGACCGGTTGCGTTGAAATTTGTTTCATTAGAGATGACCAGATCGGTAAAGCTCCAGTGGAACCGGTTAACCCGATTGACTTGTTGTCATCCCTACCCAGCCAGACGACTGATAAATAATCCCCTGTATAGCCAGCAAACCAACTATCTTTGGCATCATTTGTGGTGCCTGTTTTACCGACTAAGCCATAGTTCTCTGGGAAAAAGGAATAGGCTGATCGGCCTGTCCCTTCGTGCATAACTTCTTGTAGCATGGTATTGACGATATAGGTTGCTGCCGGATCTAAGGTCTGTTTGACGGTTAATGGGTAACTTTGTAATTCTTTGCCATTAGTGTCAACTACAGCCCGAATACTTTTAATGGGTGTTGAAAAACCATCTCCTGCTAATGTTTGGTACATGCGGGTAACCTCTATGGGAGTGAGAGAAGCGGCTCCTAATAATAAAGAGGGAAATAGCTCAACAGGTCTTGTAACGCCCATTTTTTTAAGCGTTTTAGCTATTCTTGGGACACCTATATCCATTCCTACACGAACTGTGGCCAAATTATAAGATTTTGCCAATGCTGTATGTAAAGCGATATCACCATGCTCTTTATGGTCGTAATTTTTAGGAATCCAATCTATGCCATTATCGCCTTTAATCACCATGGTTGTATCACTAACTCTTGTGGTAATGGTGTATTTATCAGGGTATTCCAGAGCACTTAAATAAACTGCTGGCTTGATCAAAGAGCCAATAGGCCGAACTGCGTCCAAGGCTCGGTTAAAACCACCTACCATGTTTTCACGACCACTGACCATAGCGGCAACTTCTCCATTATCACGGCGCGTAACTATGACAGCTGCTTCAATTTTATTACCATGAGGCATTTTATCGAGTTGCGCTAGTCTGGTGGCGACTGTCTTTTCAAGAATATCCTGCACCTGATTATCCAATGTGGTGAAAATCCTAAGTCCTTGAGAAGTTAAATCTTCCTCATGATAATCTTGTTTTAATTGTCGTTTGACCAGATCGAGGAAGCCTGGATAGCGATTGGATGAGTGTTTCATCCGAGGAATGATATTTAAAGGTTTTTCTACTGCCTCAGTTGCCTGATTAGTAGTTATATAGCCTTCAACTGCCATTTGCTCAATTATCAGGTTACGTCGTTGTAGTGCGCGCTCAGGAAAACGTCTTGGATCATATTCGGAAGGGCCTCGTACCAAGGCTACCAGAGAGGCAACCTGTTCGAGGGGTAGGTCTTTCAAGGTGCTGCCAAAATAGAATTCGCTCGCCAAACCAAAGCCATGAACACCGTTTGGGCCATTTTGACCTAAATATATTTCATTTAGATAGGCTTCCAGAATCTCATTTTTAGTGTAGCGGTACTCTAAGATAAGTGCCATCAACGCTTCTTTCAGTTTGCGTGATAAGCTCTTTTCATTCGTCAAATAAAAGTTTTTAACCAATTGTTGGGTAATGGTACTGCCACCTTGAACCATGCCACCAGCCATCACATTCGCCCACATTGCTCTGGCAATGCCTTTTATTGAAACACCAAAATGCTGATAAAAGTCTCTGTCTTCTGAAGCAAACAGGCCGGAAATTAAGTTATTTGGCGCTTCGTCGAGTTTAATGAGGACTCTGTCTTCTTTAATGCTAGGATAAAGACTGCCTATTTGTACCGGATCCATACGGACTAAGGGAACATCTTTAGATGTTGTTAAATTGGTAATTTTTTCGATTCCCGTATCGATAAAATTTATTTGTATTAACATGCTGGGTTGGTGTTGATCCCAAAAAGAAAAGTCACGTGTTTTTACAACGAGTTGTGAACCTTTTTTGTAGAAAGTTCCTTCTGCAGATAAGGTTTCATCGTTTCGATAATGTAACATATTCAATAAGGCTTCGAGCTTTTCAGAGGGCAGCGAGAAACCAGCGTAAAGCTCAATAGGATTGGCATAAACACGCGCAGGAATAGCCCAGCGTTTACCTTCAAATTGATTACGAACGTTATAATCCAGATATCCCATATAACTGACAAACATAAATAAACCAACTGCAGAAGAAAGCAGTAGGAGATTTCTAAACCAATGTGAAGTTGATTGTCTTGATGGTCTTTTGTTGCTATATCTGGAACTGCGTCCGCTTTTTTTAAATACCATAGCTATTGGTTATTGATAAATTTAATTGTTGACCTTGGTTGTTACCCATTATACATATATACCTAAATCAGGATTATGGAATTCAATAAGCATGATTGCGATGATAGAGTGGTAGCCAAATAAGCAGAGGCAATAAGTGGTTTTATCTTAAATAGATAAAACAATTTTTCCGGAGGTGTGTCCGTCTTCAATTAATTGGTGTGCAATCAGAGCCTCATTTAGGGGTAATTGTTTGCTAACATGCACTTTTAAAAAACCCTGATTAGCCCATTGGGCACACTGATTTAAAATTTTGACGTGATTGTCTCGTGCTTCAGGCAAATCTTTGAGCATGGGGGTTAGCATCAGTTCAAAACCAATTAATAAATTACGCATTCTAGCTTCATTGAGATTTAATTCACCCGGGTCTAGGAGGGTTATTAACCGTCCAAAGTAGGCAGTCACCGGTATGCTGTTTTTAAATACATCAGCACCTACAGTGTCAAATACCAAGTCTACACCTTTGCCATCGGTAAGATCATTTATGGCTTGGGGAAAATCCTTTTCGGTATAGATAATAACTTCATCAGCACCCAGAGATTTAACAAATGCTGCTTTTTTATTGCAACTTACGGTCGTAATAACTTTGGCGCCTTTTATTTTGGCCAATTGTATAGCTACATGTCCAACACCTCCAGCACCAGCATGAATAAGTACGGTTTGGCCAGCTTGCAAGCCTCCACGCTCAAACAAAGCTCCCCAGGCAGTAATTAATACTAGTGGCGCTGCAGCAGCCTCAATAAAGGAAAAGGTGTCGGGCATTAGACTAACAAAACGCTCATCAAGTACATTATATTCAGCATAATTACCTTGTTCTCTACCTAGGCCACCATGACAAAACCAAACGTGATCACCAATACTAAAATGGCTTGTAGCTGTGCCTGTTTCAACCACTACACCAGCGCCATCGCAACCTAACACGGCAGGTAAAGGTTGATTATAAAATACACCATTACGTCTGATTTTAGTGTCGACAGGGTTGACACCAGCGGCATGTAGTTTTATTTTAAGCTGCATTGATTTTAAAATCTCAGGTTCTTTTATATCTTCATATTTTAAAGTCTGTGGATCACCAACGGCCGTCATTAGTACTGCTTTCATAGTTAAGTTCCTGATCTGTAAGCGATGAAGTAGTGGTTATAGTTACTGGTACTGGTACTGGTGCTGTCTTTAATGCTCTAGTGATACCAGTAATATTATGAATCAGTTAACCATTGCTGGCGATAATCTTGAAAGGGATAGTGCTTTAATGCTTGTATGTGTTGGTCTTGATACTTATAAATATCAGGTAAATTATAGCCATTAAATCGGTTAGCTTTAATAAGTGTGTATGCACCTACCTGCTTAAAAACGACTTTATCGCCTATTTCCAAAGGTTTATTGAAGCAGTATTCTCCAAATACATCACCCGCTAAACAGGTGCTGCCAGCTAAAATAGAGACGTAATTACCATTAGGGTCATGTTCATATAATTCAGGTTTGCACTGAAATTCAAATACTTCTGGATTATGATTGATGGAGGTGTCCAGTATTGCAATAGTTTTGCCATCACTTGGGAAACAATCAATTACAGTCGTCACTAAATAACCGATACTATCCACTACTGCTTTTCCTGGCTCAATTATAACGTCGAGCTTATAGTCTTGTTGTAGTTGCTTGACTAAAGCAATAAAAAGACTTTGATCACTTATTTTATTAAATAAATAACCGCCACCAAGATTGATCCAGTCGAGTTGAGCCAGTTTTTTGCCAAAATAAAAACGTAATTTTTCTATTGTTTTAAGCAGCGGCAAGAAATCAGTTGCTGAAAAAATGTTATGGACATGTAGGCCATTAATTTGATTCAGGTCAGATAAATGTTGTAACTCATTAATATCAATACCAAGTTTTGAATAAGGTCCACAGGGGTCAAATCGATAGTCCTTAAGAAAGGACAATTTTGGGTTAATCCGCAAGCCAATAGATAAATTGTCGGGCTTTATATCGGTAAAACGTTGATATTGTGTTAAAGAGTTAAAGCTAATATGAGTAAGCAGTGTCTTCATTTCATGCCACTCATCGGCTCTTACACCTGGCGTAGTCAAATGTATGTTGCCACCCCCCTTCAAAATCTCATTAGCCAAGCGTGCTTCAAATAACGAACTGACGGAAAATCCGTCAACAAAGGGTTTTGCCAACTCCATAACGTAAGTTAAGGGTAGTGATTTTATAGAATATAAAACTTTACAAGCACATTGTTGGCGTAACGTATTTAAAACAGATAAGTTTTTAATAAGCTCATCGGTATCCAAAATAAATGCAGGTGAGGTAGGAATGCTATTTTTTATTTGTTGAAGATTCATTAACCAGAAAAAGCGTTACCGGAATATAGATTAATCAGATAATACACAGTTTGTGAGCTTTGGTAAAAAGCAATATTGATTGGGACAAACTTATTAATGGTGGGTTATTATTCTTTAGGGATGGCTGCAACAAAAAACGCAATGCATTAGGAAAAATTGAGTTGTCCTAAAAAAGTTTGCCCACTTTACGATACTACGGTATTTTAAGTCTTATGTTATATAGGGTTAAATTATCCATCATCCTTGTCAAGGAAGTTCATGTCTTCAAAGCGCCCCGTTGTACTTTCATTTTCCGGTCATGACCCTAGTGGAGGAGCCGGAATACAAGCCGATATTGAAACACTGGTAAGTCATCAATGTCATTCTGCAAGTGTTATTACTGCCTTGACCGAACAGGATACTCGCAATGTAAAAAAGCTTATTCCACAAAGCCCTGAGAATATCATTAGCCAGGCAAATACCATATTGGATGATTTGCCTGTTAATGTGATTAAAATTGGCTTAATCGGGCATCATGAAACAGCAATAGCTATTTATGCCATTTTGAAACAATACCCCCATATTCCGGTTATATTGGATCCGGTTTTGGCAGCTGGTGGTGGTACTGAACTTTGCAATGAAAGGTTGCTTGCTACTATTGTCGATTTTTTGCTGCCTTGCACAACTGTTGTCACGCCTAATAGTGAAGAAGCCAGAAAATTAACAGGCCTTGATGAGGTTGAAGAATGTGGTCTGGATTTTTTGGAAAAAGGTTGTGAATATGTGCTGATTACCGGGACGCATGAGGACACCCCTTCAGTAAGTAATCAGTTGTTCCATGATAACCGTTGCTGGGAAACCTATACGTGGGATAGATTGCCTGCCAGTTATCATGGTTCCGGTTGCACATTAGCGACCAGTATTGCGGCTTTAATTGCTCATGGTTTAGAGCCAATTCAAGCGGTAATGGAAGCCCAGGAATATACCTGGAATTCATTAAACAGTGCTTATCAGCCAGGTAAAGGTCAGTTTATTCCTAATCGATTTTTCTGGATGGATGAAGACTCATGAAGTTTCCTTTGCGGGG
>CAJAHC010000287.1 GCA_903939355.1 uncultured Methylococcaceae bacterium
ACCTTGTATAAAAAAAGTCTAGGGCCAACAAGAAAATATTTTTAATGTCGGTCCTAGACTCTTCTTTATTTTAAAAGACAACTACAGAACTAATGTACTGTGGTTGGCTAAAAAATATTTAAATAACAGTTACGTTTTCAGCTTGTGGGCCTTTTTGACCTTGTGTAACGCTGAATGAAACTTTTTGACCTTCATCAAGTGATTTGTAACCACCTGAATTATTGATTTGTTGAAAGTGTACGAAAACGTCTGGACCTGATGCTTGTTCGATAAAACCGAAGCCTTTATCAGAGTTAAACCATTTAACAGTACCAGTAGTAATTGTTGACATATTGAAGTCCTATAGAATATTAGGTAATAACGCCATAAAGGCCGGTAAAGCTGAGAAAGTTAGAAATTACTTAATGAAACTAGGACGAGCTACTACTAGGAGAAACATCGAAACGGTAAACAGAGGGTAAATCATATTTTCAAGCTATGAAGATTATAAGTGTAATTAAATGAATGTCAATATTTTATTTTAACGGGCAAATGATTCTAAGGTTTTATTGCCAATATAATTACGTTCTATCGAGCTCTAGGCTTTTTAGTCAGGTGTTTTCTTTTGAAGTGATTGAATCTTGGATTTCTTTTGATTTAGCTTTTTGTAATTGTCTATGTGGAATTAGCGAATACCTATTGACTGATCATTGCAGTCAATTTTACGTAGATTTATCAAAGTAATAGTTGATAAAAAGGACTTAAATTGACAAAGCTGGCATCATAATACACTTTATACCCTAAATTTCTTTGGGGTATTTTCGGATTCTTTTTTCTCCCAATAGAGTAATTGATTTTCGGTTTCCATGACTTTGTTGGGTTCATGTGTTGACATTTTATGCTGAAATTGTGATGCTTTGCCTGCAGAGTCAGATAATAAGAACTTGTAAGCAATTATCCTTTATAAATTCGTGATGGCAACATGAAATCACTCAGACTAATCATTAACTATCTATTTAGATAGCTATTCACTATTTAAACTAACAATATAATAAGTTGAAGAAAATCATAATGCCTCAACTCCAGCAGTTTTTATTGGCGCTCACTTTTTATACACGGTTGCCTGGCCCACAAAATCAAGATTACACGAAATTACCCCAAGCTACGATTTATTTGCCTTTGGTGGGATGGGTAGTTGGGGCTGTGACGGCGTTAAGTTTTTATTTGGCAAATTTGCTTTGGCAACAAGTAATAGCCGTAATATTAGCTTTAATCGTGGGTATTTTTTTGACGGGCGCTTTTCATGAAGATGGTTTTGCCGATGTTTGTGATGGCTTTGGTGGTGGATGGGGTAAGCAACGCATCATGGAGATCATGAAAGACTCCTTTATTGGTGTTTATGCTGTTATTGGATTGATTTTTATATTGTTATTAAAAATAAGCATATTAAGTACGTTGCCAACGACAACGGTACCTTTTGTTTTATTTTCTGGTCATAGTATTAGTCGCTTATTCCCACTTTTATTAATGCAGCGTTATAACTACGTAAGGGAAACTGATAGTAAGGCTGCAGTTGCAGTATATAAGCCTGCTCGACGGCAATTGATTCTGGCAACAATTTTCGCATTAATACCTTTGCTTTTATTGCCGTTGACCTGTTTGTTGTCAATTATTCCTTTATTATTGGGCAATGTATTTTTGGGGCGTTATTTTTATCGTCATATTGGTGGTTATACGGGAGATTGTTTAGGCGCGAGCCAGCAATTAACTGAAATTGTTTTTTATTTAAGTATTAGCGCCTTATGGATATATATTTAATTCGGCATACCAAGACAGATACGCTTAAAGGACTTTGTTATGGGCAAAGTGACGTGGGATTGGCGGACACTTTTTTTGAAGAGGCCTTTGAATTAAAAAACAAGTTGCCCAAATTTAAAGCTAATAGTCAGTTTTTTAGCAGTCCTTTATCGCGCTGTGTGAAATTAGCTGAAAAACTTTCAGATAAAGTGACTAATGATGATCGATTAATTGAGCTTGATTTTGGTGATTGGGAAAGTAGACGTTTTGATGATATTGATGCGGATGATTTAGAAGCGTGGACGAATAGTTTTGTTCAGGTCTCACCGCCCAATGGAGAAAGCTTTAATGACTTATGTCAACGCGTAGGTTGTTTTTGGCAAGAGGTTGTGCAAGGTATGGATCCTGAAATCGAACAGGTTTTTATAATAACGCATGCCGGCGTTATAAGGGCACTGTTAGCCTATATTTTAAAGTTGCCCCCTGCCAATGCCTTTCAATTCAAGGTTGATTTGGGTTCAGTACATAAACTTCAGTATGTTGGTAATTATACGTACATAAATCACCTTAATTTGTAATTAAATTGAGGTAATGATCAAGAAAACGCATCAATTATAACTTGTTGAAAAGGATGATATGAAACCACTAGCTATTTTTGGTACCGGTTCAGATGTAGGTAAGACCAGTTTGGTTATGGCTTTATGCAGAATTTTTGTCGATCAAGGCCTAAAAGTGGCGCCTTTTAAGGCGCAGAATGTGTCGAATAACTCAGCTGTTACGCCAGGCGGACATGAAATTTCCAGAGCACAATATTTTCAGGCGGAAATGGCACGTGTAGAGCCCAGTTATTTGTTTAATCCAGTATTGTTGAAATCACAGGCTAGCAATTGTGTACAAGTCATCGTTAATGGTCTGGTTTATAAAAACCAATCAATAGCGACTTATTATGATGAAATTGAGGATTTTAAGTCTTATGTTCAGGATGCTTTCGCGCAATTGCAGCAAAATTATGATTTAGTTGTTTCGGAAGGGGCCGGTTCACCTGTTGAATTAAATTTGTTGGATAGAGATTTATCAAATACTTTTATTGCAAATACGTTCAACACCAAAATTATTTTGGTAGCAGATATAGAAAGAGGAGGGGTATTTGCTTCAATTTACGGAACAGTGGCGTTGATGGATCCGGTTATGAGAAAAAACTTGATTGGGGTAGTCATCAATAAGTTTCGGGGTGTGTAGTGGTCAAGTTTTTTAAGACACATAGATAGGTTGTTTAATAGCCATATTGGCT
>CAJAHC010000288.1 GCA_903939355.1 uncultured Methylococcaceae bacterium
AAGCCTTTTTTTAAGTTAAATAACATTCAAATAGTTGATGGGGCCTCTGATTTTTCCGATCTTTCTCTAATTTTACCTTTCGCGGCGCAAATTAAAAGTTTGGATGGTGGTTTGACAGGCATTTCTTCGGATAAGAAATCAAAAATCAAAGTCTCTATGCAGGGCAATGCTTATGATTTGGCGCCGGTCGATATTAAAGGTGAAATCAGCCCTATGCAGGGTATTTATCACATAGACATTAATTTTAAAGGTATGCCGATGCCATTAGTTTCACCTTATATGGTCCAGTTTGCCGGCTATAAAGTTGAAAAAGGCAAGATGACCTTAGGGCTTCAATATAATATTGTTAACAGAGAGTTGATAGCATCTAATAACCTGCTTATTGATCAATTTGAATTAGGTGACAAAGTAGAAAATCCTAATGCCGTTTCTTTGCCGCTTAAATTGGCGGTTGCCTTATTAAAAGACGCTAATGGCAAAATAAAAATAGACGTACCCATTACCGGCAGTTTGGATGATCCAAAATTTAGCCTTAGTGCCATTGTCACTGACGCTTTGTTTAATGTTTTAAGCAAAGTGGTAACTGCTCCTTTTCGGGCATTGGGTTCATTGTTTGGCAGTGAAAAAGAAATGAGTACGGTTAGTTTTAGTGCGGGAAGTTCAGCATTAAATAAACAGCAGCAGAAAAAATTGAATAGTTTGGCGGATGAGTTGAATAAACGGCCAGCTTTAAACTTAGATATTAAAGGTGCGGCTTTTCAGGAGCAAGATTGGCCCGTCATACGAGGAGATGCGCTTTATGATCAACTTAAAAAACGCAGGGCAATTGAACTAAATAAGGGCGCAGATAAAAAAATACGTGAGGAATATGTAGAGCTTTCTGATGACGATTATAAGCGCCTTCTAGCCGATTTGTTTATCGAAAAATTTCCTTTATTGGCAGAAAAATCATTTTTGGGCACGCCAAAATTAATGAATCCAAGTGCAGGCGATTTCTATGAAATTGCCAAACAAAAACTATTTACCGTTATTAAGGTACAACCACAACGACTAAAAGTGTTGGCTGTAGCTAGGGCACAAGCGATAGCAAATTATATGGTTCAAAAGGGTGGAATACCAGCTGAAAAAATATTCATTCTTGATACCGTTCTTGATCCGGCGAGAGACAATAAAGAGATAACCAGTTATTTATCACTAAATGCAAATTGAGCCGCTTTTAGTGATAAACAAAAATGAATCTAGGATGGGTAAGCAGTTTACCCATCCTACGATAAAACGATTTAGCGGGTAATGACTTCAGTGCCTTTTCCAACCAACACTACATCAGCAGCACGCATGGCGAAAAGACCGTTGGTAACAACGCCGGTAATATTGTTAATGATTTTTTCCAGTTCGATCGGATCCAAGATATTAAGATTATGGACATCAATAATTTCATTATGGTTGTCGGTAATAAAATTCTCACGCCATACCGGTTGGCCGCCCAACTTAACCATTTCTCTGGCAACATAACTTCTCGCCATTGGGATCACTTCAATAGGTAAAGGGAATGCACCCAAAACGTCAACACATTTGGTCTCGTCAACTATACAAATAAATTTTTTGCTGGCTGCACCGATAATTTTTTCACGGGTTAAAGCACCACCGCCACCTTTAATCATATGTTTATGTGGAGTTACTTCATCTGCACCATCAATGTAAACATCCAGAGTACCGACGGTGTTTAAGTCTAAAACTGGAATGCCAACTTTTTTTAGATGTGCGGTAGTCATTTCAGAACTTGAAACGGCACCTTCAATATCTGATTTAAACTCCGCCAAATAATCGATAAAATGCCTTACTGTAGAGCCTGTTCCGACGCCAACAATAGAAACATCTTTAATATAATGCA
>CAJAHC010000289.1 GCA_903939355.1 uncultured Methylococcaceae bacterium
AGGAGATCTAACCCGAGTTAAAAAGATACGCGATTTGGCAGGAGAAGATTTTGCAATTTATACGGGAGATGATGCTACCAGTGTTGAATTTTGTTTATTAGGTGGCAATGGTTCAATTACTGTCACTGGTAATGTTGCCCCCCGGCTGGTTCATGAAATGATTATGGCGGCAATAACTGGTGATAAAGAAACTGCTTTAGCGATAGATGAAAAGCTTGCAGATCTCCATAAGAATTTATTTATTCAATCAAATCCAATACCTGTTAAATGGGCTGTTGCCGAAATGGGCTTAATGAGACAAGGCATTCGCCTACCTTTAACTTGGCTAACTGAAGATTGTTTTGCTACAGTACGTAGTTCAATGTGTAAGGCTGAAGCACTTCCATGAAAACAAAAAGCTTTGCTTTACTAATTGCAAGTTCCACACTGATTAATATATCAGGTTGTAGTTATGTTAAAAGTTTATTCCCTGACAAGGAAAAAGACTATCAGTTTACAACTGAAATACCACCTCTCATTTTGCCTGACGATTTAAAGAAAAGCCAAATTCCCGGCTTAACGCCATCAGCCCCAGCAATTACTGCTTCGGATACAAGTACTGAAGCCCCTACTGAAGAAACGGCATATGCAACCGGAACGACAACCGAAATGCCAAAGACTGTAGACACAAATCAAAGCGAAGAAATCGTTTCAACTATAGGATTAAAAATTGAACGAATTAAACTAAATAATAGCGCAAACCTTTTACGTATAAACACTCCTTTCATCAAAGCTTGGCGTATAGTCAATAAAGCACTAAGTAGAAAATCTATTGAAGTCACCAATCGGAATCAAGAAAAAAAGATCTTCACTGTGCTGTATGATCCAGATGAGCAAGAATTAAAAGATTATACCTACTGGAACCAAATTTCTAGCTTATTTAGTGGTGCTCATAATAATGAAAAAATATACTCTATTCAGCTTGAGGAAAAAAACCGGCAAACAGACATTGTTATTACTGATAAAGACCTAAAGCCGTTGTCTGATGAAACCAGTAACAAGCTACTAACTCTCTTGGAAGAGTCAATTAGAGCTGACTTGGCAACCAAATAATTTAATGTATAACGGTTGGAACAAATCTAACTGCATAATTACGAACATTTTATTGAGGTTAATAAAGTATTAACCTCAATCAACATTATAGCTTAACTCATATGTTAAAAATTCCTGGAACATCTGCATTATCTGACTTTCGTATAAAAAAATTACTTACTGAACTAGAGGCTTTAAAGTTAAATATTACAGCTATTTCAGCTTGTTTTATCCACTTTGTAGATATTGAAGGTAACTTGGATAACCTACAAGCTGATACCTTAAGTCAATTATTAACTTATGGCTCCTCACAGCCTCTCAAAGAACGTGATGATGAGTTGCAGCCAAACTCAATGATTATTGAAACCTTACTTGTCTTCCCAAGATCTGGAACCATTTCACCTTGGTCCAGCAAAGCTACAGAAATTGCAATAAGATGTGGATTATCTGCTGTTAAACGCATAGAACGTGGGATTCAATATTCGCTAGTAGCAACACAACCATTATCAGCACCAGATAAGATAAAAATAGCTAATATCTTGCATTATCGTATGACCCAAGCTGTTTTATATAATAATTCAGATCCTGACTTATTCTCTCAACACCAACCCAAGCCATTACGAAGCATCAAGCTAATTGAACAAGGTCGTGAAGCACTCATTGACGCTAATTTAGAGCTTGGAATGGCATTGTCGACTGATGAAATTGATTATTTAACCACTAGCTTTCAGAATCTCGGCAGAAATCCGACTGATGTCGAGCTAATGATGTTTGCCCAAGCCAACTCGGAGCATTGTCGACATAAAATTTTCAATGCCGACTGGACCATTGACGATATCAAACAGGCTCAGACTCTATTTGGCATGATACGTAATACTGCCACCAAGAGCCCAGACGGAATCTTATCCGCATATCATGACAATGCTTCTGTCGCTGTTGGCTCTAAAGCTCAGGTCCTTATTCGAAATGCCCAAACTTCAGAATATAGTTATGTCGAGGAAGACGTACATTTACTAATGAAAGTTGAAACACATAATCATCCCACTGCCATTTCTCCCTTCCCAGGAGCCGCAACCGGCTCAGGTGGTGAAATACGAGATGAAGGCGCAACTGGAAGAGGCTCTGCAACCAAAGCAGGTTTAACAGGTTTTTCAGTATCACATCTAAAAATCCCTGAATTCCCCCAGCCCTGGGAGCAAGAAAATGGTAAACCGGAGCGCATAGCTTCAGCATTATCAATTATGCTGGAAGGACCACTCGGGGGGGCAGCTTTTAATAATGAATTTGGAAGACCCAATCTTGCAGGATACTTTCGCACCTTCGAACAACCAGTACTTGATAGCACTGGCAATGAATTTAA
>CAJAHC010000290.1 GCA_903939355.1 uncultured Methylococcaceae bacterium
CCTATAATTGCAGTTTCACCGATGACTACTCCCATACCATGATCGATAAAAATTCGTCTACCAATCTGTGCGCCCGGATGGATTTCAATACCCGTTAGCCAGCGACAGATATGTGCGATGAATCGTGCTAACCATAAAAAACCCGCATTCCAAATGAAATGGCTAAGGCGATGAATTAAAACAGCATGAACTCCAGGGTATGTTGTCAACACCTCAAATACAGATTGAGCTGCTGGGTCTCGTTCAAAGACGCAAGCAATATCTTCTTTTAATCGATTAAACATTATTCATTCCTTTGATGGTCTTGAGACATTCTAAAAATACCTCTCAGTATATCTAATTCTTTGTCATCCATTTCTATGCGATTATAAATTCTTCTTAAGCGTCGCATTATAGATTTCGATTTATCAGGATGCATAAAGCCAATATCAATTAATGTTTGGTGTAAATGCGTATAAAAAGATTCCATCTGTATTCCTGTGGCTTTTTGTGTTTTATTGCCGTCACTAAGTACTGCATTTTCTTTTTGCAAACTACTGGCAATAAAAAGCTCATAACAAACGACTTGAGCAGCGGCAGCTATATTTAAAGAACTATATTCTTTATTGCAGGGAATACGGAGAAGATAATGACATAAATCCATCTCATGATTTTTTAAGCCTGAATTTTCTCGCCCAAAAACAATGGCGACTTTATGATTTGTAGTATTTTTAGCAATTCTCTCAGCACATTCCCGTGGGGACATTTCTGGCCAACTAATGGTTCTAGATCTGGCGCTGGCACCAATAACTAGTTGGCAGTCGGCAATAGCATCTTGCAAGCTTAGGCAAACGGTAACATTTGCCAAAATATCATCTGCACCCGAGGCTCTAGATGTGGCTTCGGCACTTGGAAATATTTTAGGAGAAACCAAGCAAAGATTGAACATGCACATGTTTTTCATGGCTCGAGCAACTGCACCTATATTACCGGGATGTGATGTTTCGACGAGAACAATTTTAATATGTGATAGCAATGGTATCGTCCCTTGTTAAAAATAAGCCAAGTTTACCAAAAGATTTGCTATCATTGTCGTTTTATCTGTTCATTGTAAACTTGTCTATGCAACCCATGTTAAATATTGCCGTCCGTGCTGCTAGAAGCGCGGGTGAGTTAATCCTCCGTTCAGCTGATAGTGTTAGCCGGCTGTCAGTTGATCAAAAAGGTAAAAATGATTATGCCAGCGAAGTTGATCGGATGGCTGAGCGAGAAATTATTAGTATAATTAAAGCGGCTTATCCTGAACACGCTATTTTGGCCGAAGAAAGTGGAAGACACAAAGGCAATGATTTTGTCTGGATAATTGATCCATTGGACGGAACTACTAATTTCTTACATGGATTTCCTCAATACTCAGTTTCTATTGCACTAAAATATAAAGGAAAATTAGAGGTCGGGGTTGTTTATGATCCTCTACGAGATGAATTATTCACCGCTAAACGAGGAGGCGGTGCAATGTTAAATAGTCGTAGACTGAGAGTAACCAATCAAAATAGCTTAAAAGGGGCGTTAATTGGCACTGGTTTTCCATTTAAAACAGACAGGGATCTCGATGCCTATTTAGGTATGTTTCGTGCGTTAACTACAGAATGTGCCGGTATTCGCCGCGCTGGTTCTGCAGCACTCGACTTAGCATATGTAGCTGCAGGCCGAATGGATGGTTATTGGGAAATTGGAGTAATGGAATGGGATATGGCAGCAGGTATTTTATTAATAAAAGAGGCTGGTGGCGTTGTTACTGATTTTTCTTTTAATGACAATTATCTGGAATCAGGTAATGTAATTGTTGGCAGTCCTAAAATGCACCAGCTTATGTACCAACTTATCGAGCCACATGTAACCGATAATTTGAAATAAGTTATAGATAGCAACCAACTTACTTTAATAGGTAATGCTAGAATAGGGTTAGTGCCAGCATGATAGCATCTTCACGCCCATTTTCGGCGGGATAATAACCTTTTCTAACACCTATTTCGTTAAAACCCACGTCTTCATAAAGAGCAATAGCGGCAGTATTCGACGGTCTTACTTCTAGAAAAACGGTCTCTGCCCGTCCGCGGGCAACATCAATTAAGTTTTCAAGCATTTTACGTCCTATGCCTTGATTTTTTTCGACTGGATCTACTGAAATATTTAGTATGTGCGCTTCGCCTACCGCAATTGAAAGTAAGCTGTAGCCTAGTATTGTATCGTTGTATTCGCAGACCCAGCAGCTATAGCCGGCTGTAAAACAGTCGGTAAAAATATCCTCCTCCCAAGGGAATAAGTAGTTTTTTCTTTCTATTGCAAGCACGCTTTCTAAATCGTCTTGTGTCATTATTCGGAGACGCAGTAAATCTTTTTTGGGTACGGAGTTGGGGAATATTTTGGCGTAAAACTCTTTGTCTGTATCATAAATAACCAGTTTTTTTATTTTGTCCATTAATCCCCGCATAATTAACCTTTGTTATTTTTAAATGTTTGTATCGCATGAGTTAAATCGAGCCATGCTTCGTGTTTTTTGGATAGAAATTGTAGTAAATAGGCCGGATGATGAGTAACAATAACGGGTGTGTCATTAAACATATGTACTTTACCTCTCAGCTTGGCCAATGGTTCGTTTGTTTTTAGCAGGGATTGTGCAGCAATAAGGCCTAACGTCACAATGATTTTGGGTCGAATTAATTGTTGTTGGCGATGAAGATAATTAATACAACTGCTACTTTCATTGACATGAGGAGCTCGGTTATCAGGTGGCCTGCACTTTAGCACATTGGTTATAAATACATCTTTACGGGATAACCCAATAGCACGTAACATTTCAGTTAATAACGCTCCAGAACTGCCTGCAAAGGGAATGCCTTGTTCATCTTCTTGTTGTCCGGGTGCTTCTCCTACCAACATCCAATCAGCTTGCTTGTTACCTGAACCAAAAACTGTTTGTGAAGCAGTTGTTCGTAAAGTACATTTTTTGCAACTAGTAACTTCGATTTGTAGATTGTTCCAGTCGTCAATGACTGAGCTTTTTGATTCAAGTTCAGCATCATCAATTAATACTTCAGAAAACAAAGTTTGCTTAGTAGGTAATGACGTTCTTGGAAGCCATACATCAATACCCATCGCCTCCAGATATTGCAGGCGAATAGTATTATCCAAAATTAAATTCCCAATTATTTTTGGTAGAGTAAGTAGTGTTAATTGGCATGAACCAAACGGCTTGCATATGGAACCTAAACATCTCCTTTTTGAGGGTGTCGGCGTTGATCTGGACTATGTAATTTATTTACTGCATTGATATAGGCTTTTGCTGAGGCGATAACAATATCAGTATCGGCGCCTAATCCATTAACAATACGACCTTCTTTTTCAAGACGAACAATAACTTCACCTTGGGCATCAGTGCCATTGGTTATATTGTTAACGGAATAGAGTTCTAGGGTTGACTTGGAGTTCACAAGTTTTTCAATGGCTTTTAGGCTAGCATCAACAGCACCTCCACCACTGGAACTCCCGATGACTTCTTTATTGTTAACCCTTAAAGTAACTGTTGCATTGGGAACTTCTCCTGTTTCTGAACATACTTTCAAGGAAATGAGTTTGACATACTCATCTTCTGATTCAAAACCGGTTTCTGAAATTAATGCTTGTAAATCTTCATCGAAAATTTCGTGTTTTTTATCTGCTAATTGTTTAAATCGGGAGAAAGAATCATTTAATTCTTCTTCTGAAGTAAAATCAAAGCCCAATTCATTAATTCGACTTTTAAAGGCATTTCTGCCGGAATGTTTACCTAATACCATGCGATTGGCAGTCCAGCCAACGTCTTCAGCACGCATAATTTCGTAAGTTTCTCTATTTTTTAGAACGCCATCCTGATGAATACCTGCTTCATGGGCAAAGGCATTAGCACCAACAATAGCTTTGTTAGGTTGGACAGGAAATCCGGTAATGGATGAAACCAATTTTGAGCAAGTCAAAATTTCTCGAGTATCAATCCCGGTTTGACAGTCAAACACATCATGACGGGTACGAACAGCCATTACCACTTCTTCAAGAGAAGCATTGCCGGCACGTTCTCCCAATCCATTGATAGTACATTCAACCTGCCTTGCACCATTCATAACTGCAGATAAGGAATTGGCAACTGCGAGCCCCAAGTCATTATGGCAATGTACGGAAAAAATGGCTTTATCTGAATTAGGGATACGTTTAATCAAATTGGCAATGGTTGCACCAAATTGCTGCGGAACACTATAACCAACGGTGTCGGGAATATTAAGCGTGGTCGCGCCAGCATTAATAACTGCTTCAAGTATCCTGCATAAAAAATCTTCTTCAGAACGACCAGCATCTTCTGGAGAAAACTCAACATCATCGGTATATTGACGCGCACGTTTGACTGCTTTAACAGCATGATCAATTACTTGCTCCGGAGACATTTGCAATTTCATTTGCATATGTATGGGTGACGTGGCAATAAAGGTATGTATACGAGAACGATTAGCCCCTTTAAGGGCTTCTCCAGCACGGTCTATGTCTTTATCTAAGGCTCTGGCCAAGCCACAGATAATACTGTCTTTTATAGTGTTAGCTACGGCTTGGACAGATTCAAAATCACCAGGGCTGGCAGCGGGAAAGCCAGCCTCTATGACGTCAACTTTTAGCCTTTCAAGTGCTTTTGCAATTCTGATTTTCTCATCGCGAGTCATTGAGGCGCCAGGACTTTGTTCGCCATCACGTAATGTAGTATCAAATATAATTAACTTGTCTTTCATAAAAACTCAATTCTAGGAGATATACCAATTGGTGCGTTGATATATGGTAGGGGATTTAACTAATGAAGGAATTAATTGAAAATATTCCCATCAGGGCAGTAATATTAAATACTCACAAAATATTAAGTTTATTTAATAACGTTGATTACGACTATACCTTAATGGAAATGTACCCTCAAGCAGATTTTAAGATTTACGCCCGTGTAACCTGCGTCTACGCATTACCAAGGTAACAACTGGACCTGATATTGCGTAAGCCAAAAATAATAAGAACAACATCGTTTGTGGTTGCGCCATTATAAAAGCGATGCCCAACATAACAGCAATTGCAACAAAAAAGGGCACTTTACCTTTTAAATCGATTTCTTTAAAGCTGGAATATCTGAAATTACTGACCATTAATAAACCAGTGCTGATGGTTAATGCTATGCCAATATATTTAAAAATTTCAACGGGATAATCGTGTTCAAGAGAAATCCAAATAAAACCGGCAAGAATTGCTGCAGCCGCTGGACTAGGTAGTCCTTGGAAGTAACGTTTGTCAGCAGATGTTAATTGCGTATTAAACCTGGCAAGCCTCAAAGCACCACCTGCCATGTGGACAAACGCGGCAAAAAGCCCTAATTTACCTAAACTGGAAAATGACCATAAATACATGACCAGTGCGGGAGCAGCTCCAAATGAAACCATATCAGATAAGCTGTCATATTGCGCTCCAAATTCACTTTGTGTATTAGTTAAGCGAGCTACGCGACCATCAAGGCCATCAAGAATCATCGCTACAAAAATAGCTATGGCTGCTGTTTCAAAACGTCCGCCCATTGCTGAAGTAATTGCATAAAAACCAGCAAATAATGCACCCGTAGTAAATAAATTAGGCAATAAATAAATGCCACGTCGGGGTATGGAGCGTTTTTCTGGAATCATACGTCAATTAATCCTTGGTTGTTAAACAGATAGAAAACCCAGTGTTAATTATACAATGAGGTCACAAGCTGAGCTATTGATTCATTAACTGGCTTGTATTTAAATAAGCCAAAAAACAGATTATTAATTGCTAAGAGATAAAAAGCCAAAACTTAAAGAGCACTAAAAGGATATGATTTTTTAATCTGATTTTTTACTATAGTTAATCCCCCCCATTTAGATTTTTTAAGTAGACTTGTTTGATCACCAAAAAAGTTCAAGTTTTCAATGGGTTTAAATTGTTTCGGTTTGGTAACCTTCAAAGTAGAAAAGATATCGGCTATGCTAAGTTGTTTAATGCTTTCAGGAGAGCCATATTTAAGAGAAAATAGTTTGTTTTTTTTTGCAGATGGATAAAGTGCCATAATAGTGTTAATTATTGTAGTTATCTGCTCTTGGGCTTCCTTTAATAGGTGGCTCGTTTCTTTATGAAGCCTCTGAGATGTTCTCATATCAAGACCTGGTGGATCTTTTTCAGACGATAACAATGGGTGTGATTGCTTACGAAAAGAAGCTAATTTGTTACTTTTTGTTAATGGAACCAATAAATTAGATTGGACAATAGTAGGGCGCTTCATATTGTGGATGGGTGCATCATATTTTAAGTAATTAATTAATGGTGTTTGTTTCGACAACACTACTTTCTCTTATAGTCATATTAGTTTAGTAGATTCGGTTAAAAAACTACTGTCAATGCGGCACCTTGAAAAATAATCCCAGACCACCCGTATTTCATAAAGTTCCTGATATTTTGATGACTAGTTCCTTGAGGGTCATTTAAAACATCCAATCGGAAATAATCCCCAAACAGATTTAAAGTTTGTTGTTGATTCAGTAGATGGATTTTGGCAAAGGCGAAAATTTTACATGACCCTTCATTGGTTCCTGCTTTGTTGAGCAGTGTATCTTCATTAAGACCATTACTAAATTCTGTGGCTTCGTAAATATAGTTTTCGCTAATAATGGCGATAGTTTCATCGAAGCTGACTGGGATGTTTTTTTTTATTTTTTCAAGAAATAAAGTCATTTTCATCATTAAAAGCCTATTAAAGAGAGGAAGGTTTAGCTGGTAGATGTGTTATATCAATCGTAATAG
>CAJAHC010000291.1 GCA_903939355.1 uncultured Methylococcaceae bacterium
ACGTGGTATCAAATACTCTACGTTCTTTATTCATGATGATTTCCCCGTTTTGATTGATTGAGTATATCAACCTATCTGGGTGTCTGTTTTTATTAGACCACTACAACTTTAGTGTTTGTTTAGCCAAAGTCCTCAACATAAGGATCTAGGGCTGGTACAGAATCTCTCAAATTCCTGAGTTGAGTTTCCCAATGAAAGCTGAAGATCTACAAAAGTTAGTTACATTTGTCATGCCTTACGGTAAATATAAAGGGCGAGTTATTGCCGATTTACCAGGCCACTATCTTAATTGGTTTGCCAGAGAAGGCTTTCCTCATAATGAGTTAGGTCAGTTATTAGCACTGATGCAGGAAATGGATCACAATGGATTAAAGCCACTACTCGATCCCATAAGAAAGACCACAAAAATACAATGAGAAGATCTGCTTACCAAAAGGAGTAAAAGTACTCGAAATAGAACTCTATTTTTGATGAAGGCTAGTTTTCGCTTATCGGTTAAGCATCTAGTGCACAAGATAGAATAGAGAGGTTTTGATGAAAGTACGCGTACCTCATGAATAAAATCGTTGTTATTGATTTTGAAACGACAGGGCTATCACCCAATCTAGGTGATAGGGCGACTGAAGTTGCTGCCGTTATCATTGATGGCAATCAGATCGTCGGTAAATACCAGAGCCTTATGAATGCAGGCGTTGCGATTCCCAGTTTTATTCAACAGTTAACGGGGATATCGATTGCTATGATTCGTAAAGCGCCACCTTGCCAAAAAGTCATGCGGGAGCTTGCTGATTTTATCGGCGACAACCCTCTTTTAGCCCATAACGCTGCTTTCGATACCAAGTTTCTTGATGCAGAGTGGTCTCGTATTCATTATCAGCGTCGGCAACCTTTTGCTTGTTCTATGCTGTTAGCTCGACGTCTGTATCCACATTTTCCAGATCACAAGTTAGGCACTTTAGTACGGCATCTAAAATTACCTACTACCGGTGAATATCATCGCGCTTTAGCGGATGCTGAAATGACAGCAAGCTTAATCATTAAAATTAAACATGATCTTCAGAAAAAGTATAGTCTGTCGTCGGTGCCTCATGAAATGTTATGCCTATTACAAAAAACACCGAAATCGGAAATAGATAGCGCTATTAAAAAGGTGCAAATTAAGTTTGGTTTATAGCTTCTAACATAAAGAGTGCTTTAATTTCTTTAGGTGCACCGGATATTCCTGTCAATTATATTAATAAACGAATGTATTTTTTTAAACGTCTACGTACACGCTACATTCTGCATCGTCATCCTATTTGTCATGAATTATGGGCACAAATAAGTAATAGTTTGGTTATTTTGCAGGGCATGACGGCTGTTGAAAAAGCACATTTGCGTGAACTCACCACATTATTTTTACACCAAAAGAAATTCGTCGGCGCGCAAGATTTTCATCTCACAGACTATATGTGTGTTGTTATTGCAACTCAAGCTTGTTTACCAGTACTTAAACTTGGAATGAGTTGTTTATCCGGTTGGCTAGAGGTCATTGTGTATCCAGATGCCTTCAGGATAACTCGGGATGTGACAGATGATTCTGGTGTTGTGCATCATCAAGAACAAACACTTATTGGTGAATCGTGGTCACGAGGTCCTTTGATATTATCTTGGCAGGATGTTGAAAAAGATATGTTTGGCAAGCGCCTTGGTTGCAACGTTGTGATTCATGAAATTGCCCATAAATTAGATGTACTGAATGGATCAGCTAATGGGTTTCCTCCATTACATACTGATATGGTAATAAAGGCATGGTCGGCATCCTTAAGTACAGCGTATGAAAATTTAATAAGGCGTCTAAATCTGCATCACTCCAGTTGTATTAATGCTTATGCTGCCACTAATCCTGCTGAATTTTTCGCTGTTATTAGTGAATATTTCTTTTGTGCTCCAGAGGTACTACATACTAATTTTCCAGATATCTACAAACAGTTGCTACTTTATTATCGGCAAGATACCTTATCTCGTCACTTGAATTTATAATTCAAGCTTCGAAAGCGACATAATCTGGCGTCGACCTCTTTTATAATCAGTCCTAACGATTCTTAACTCAGTAATCACTATGAAATTTATACACACTTCTGATTGGCATATTGGGCGACAATTTCACAGCGTGTCTCTACTTGATGATCAACGCCATGTGCTGGATCAAATTGTTGCGCATATTAAAGACGAAGCGGTTGATGCGGTGATTATTGCCGGTGATATTTATGATCGCTCAGTGCCTCCCGCAGCAGCGGTTTGTTTATTAGATGATGTGTTAAACACGATTTTCTCTGAATTAGGCGTCCCCGTCATATTAATACCGGGCAATCATGATGGAGCCGAGCGCTTACGCTTTGGTTCAAACCAACTCAGCCAAGCTGGATTGCACATAATAGGTGACTTAGACCAAATCACTCAGCCAGTCGTTTTAAGCAAAAACGGTTGTGAAGTATCATTTTATGGCATTCCTTATAACGACCCTGAATCGGTACGTAATCATTTTTCGGTTGATGTTTCTAGCCATGACCAAGCCCATCAATATTTAGTCGAACAAATTGATAGTGTTAAAGCCGCTAACAACATTAATGTGTTAATTAGCCATTGTTTTATTGATGGCGCAGAAGAGTCTGAATCAGAAAGACCTTTATCCATTGGCGGTGCTGATAGGGTGAGTGTTGAGCCTTTTAAAACCTTTGATTATGTGGCGTTAGGACATTTACATAATCCGCAATATAAAGGTGAAGAGCATATTCGTTATTCAGGCTCTATTTTGAAATATAGTTTTTCAGAGCAACGGCAACAGAAAGGCGTGACGCTTGTTGAAATGCAGGCTGATGGTCTTAAATCGACTAAGCATTTACCCTTAAAGCCACTAAGAGACATGCGAATTTTAGAAGGGGAACTCGAAGACCTTCTAAAACAAGGTCTAACTGATCCTAATAACCACGATTATTTATTGATTAGATTAACCGACCAAAATGCCATTCTTGAACCTATGGCTAAATTAAGACAAGTTTACGAGAATGTACTGCACATAGAAAAAACTTGGCTACAAGAATCTGGAGATCTTCAAGTTAATCGAGACAAACTTAAGCGCGGCGAACTTGAGATGTTTCAAGATTTCTTTAAGCAGGTTTCTAATCAAGAATTAAGCCCTGAGCAATACCAAGCCATAGCAAACATTATCACCAATATCAGCACTCATGAAGGTGGACTAGCATGAAACCTTTAAAGCTTATTTTGCAGGCATTTGGTCCCTTCGTAAAAACTGAACAGATCGATTTTAGCGCTTTAGGCTCCAATCCTTTGTTTTTGATTAATGGCCCGACCGGCGCGGGTAAAAGCTCAATATTAGATAGTATTTGTTTTGCTTTATTTGGACAAACCACTGGTGCAGAGCGCGAAGGTTCACAAATGCGTTGTGATAATGCCGCCGCAGATTTGCTAACTGAAGTAATTTTAGATTTTTCTTTGGGTAGTAAAAGCTATCGAATCAGAAGGATGCCAACCCAAGAGCGCCCAAAAACGAAAGGTGAGGGCACTACAAATCAATTAGCTGAAGCGCAACTTTGGTTACTTGATGGTTCTGTTGATGGCGAGTTGCTAGTCCCTAAAAAAGTGAATGAAGCAACCGCTAAAATCACGGAATTACTGGGTTTGAGTGTTGAGCAATTTAGACAAGTGATAGTCTTACCCCAAGGTAAATTTCGTGACTTACTGATGGCTAATTCAAAAGATCGGGAAACTATCTTTAGCCAACTGTTTCAAACGCAGGTTTACAAAAACATCGAAGATCAATTAGAAATCCAATCTGCTGACATTAGAAAAGCGGTGGCTAATAATAATCAACAAATTATTGGCATACTACAAACGGCAACAGTCAGTTCTGAACTAGAACTGGATGAGGCATTTTTACAATTAGCGCCTCAATTAAGTGATGCTGCCGAGCATAAAACTAATGCCCAACAAGCTCAAACACTGGCCACCCTTAACAAGCAACAAGCAGATGCCCTACAAAAAAGCTTTGATGAGCTCAGTAAAAAAGAACTTGAGTTAGTCGTTAAACAAGCGTTAGAGCCCGATATTTCAAAGCATCAAAATAGTCTTAATGACGCTATTAATGCTGAAAAAATCCATCCTATTTTTAAAAGTCACGTAGAAAAACACGACGCATTAACCACTTTAATGCAACAAGTAACAAAGAGTTCTAGCGCCTGTGAAACCGCTATTACAGAGAAAACAGCGGCTGATACTGTATTGAAAACAGCAGGCCTAGAGGCTCTAAAAATCAGCGGCTTATACGAGCAGCAATTTAAACTCAATCAATTTAAAGTACAGGTCATTCAGCTTGAAAGTGCCCGCATAGTTTATGCAGTTCAACAAACTACTGCACAAAACAGTCAGGCCAAACTTGATAAAGAAGTAAACACTCAACAGCAGTTAAGCATCGAGCTTGAAGAAAAAGAGCGTTTAAATAGCGTTTTGACTGCGGATTTAAAAAATCTAGCTCATCAACAGATAGCCTTGGCTGAGCTGTGCCTTAAACTTGAAAATCGTAGCCTATTAGAAAATCTACGCAGTCAAAAGCAAGGACTAGAAAAAAACGCCGCTAGTCTTTTAAGCCTATTTTCGACTAAACAAACACAATTTGAAGTTAGCCACGTAAATGCCAGTCGAACAGAGTTGGATTGGCATTTGGGTCAAGCGGCTTTATTAGCCACTACACTCGAAGTAGGGCAGCCTTGCTTAGTTTGCGGCAGCAAAGAACACCCTGATCCAGCACACGCAAAAGACGAGGTTTCTCTAGTAACAAAACAACAGTTGGATGATGCGCGTGCTACAGAAGATCGAGCGCGAGTTGCTATGCAAAAAGCTGAGCTTGATTTAAATAGCACCCGCAATGACGTTACTGCCAAGCAAAGGGAAATCACTGCGCTTGAGGAAACTTTAAAAGACGTTGCTGAACAAAGCCTAGTGCTTATTACACAAATATTTAAAACAACTGAAACAGATGTAAAAAGATTACTTCAAGTACAAAAAGATCACGAAGCGCTTTTACTCAGCATGAGTGACATTAAAAATAACTTAGCCGCCATTGCCGCTAGCATTTCAACAGTGCAGTTTAGTGCTAATGCGGATAATACGGCGTTAATACAACTCGGTGCAGAAGTGACGCAAATTGAAAGCCAAATTCCGGAAGAATATCGAGATGCCAACAAATTAGCGCATGAACTGTCAGTCATTGAATCAACGAGCAGTCAGTTGACCAAAGCATTAACGTTTGCCCAAGAGAATTTTGATTTAAAACGCTCAAGCCAAGATACCTTAACAGCAAAACATGAGCAATTGCAGGTTCAACAACAAGCATTGCAAAGTGAAAATACAACGACAACCTTAATCTGGAATAACGCCCTAAAAGACAGTCCGTTTGCTGATGTTAAAGCCTTTCAAAATGCACTGTTATCAGAGGCTGATCAACAAGCGCTTAAAAATAAAATTGACACCTTCCGTACCGATTTGAGTGTTCTAAAAGGCATTGTGCAACAACTTAAAGCAGATCTTGCTACACAGGCTTTGCCGGATTTAATCAAGCTAGAGCAAGAGTTAAACAATAAAACTGCCGAATTTAAGTTAGTCGATGCAGCCTGGCGAAAAATTGAAGAACGTAATAATCTTCTCATTAATATTAAAGCGCAATTAAATCAGATTCGTATAAAAACCGTTGAGCTTGAAGCACAGTATCAGATATTCGGCACGTTAAGTGATGTGGCCAATGGCACCTCGGGTAAGCGCATAAGTCTACAACGCTTTGTCTTAAGTGTATTACTTGATGACGTACTGATTCAGGCCTCACAACGCTTGCACATTATGAGTAAAGGTCGCTACCGATTACTGCGTAAAATAGATCCCATCGGTGGCAACGCAGCAGCTGGCTTAGATTTAGAAGTTGAAGATAATTACACAGACAAAACACGCTCAGTCGCTACGCTTTCCGATGGTGAATCGTTTATGGCCGCTTTATCATTAGCCTTAGGTTTATCAGATGTCGTACAGGCATACGCCGGTGGCATCAAGCTAGATACCTTATTTATTGATGAAGGTTTTGGTAGTCTTGATCCTGAATCCTTAGACTTAGCCATAAAGACGTTAATAGATCTTCAATCCAGTGGCCGCATGATTGGCATTATTTCTCATGTGACCAAATTAAAAGAACAAATGGCTCTACGTATTGATGTTAAAAGCAGCAGAGAAGGGAGTTCTATTACCACTGTAAGCCATGATTTATTGGGTTGATGCCCAACACTTCCACCCCAGCTAGCAAAGTGGCTGTCACATACATTTAAATTTGAAGCTTATGCATTGCGTGATTTAAATTTATGTGACGCGGGAGATGCAGAGGTTTTTGAAAAAGCCCGTCAAGATGGCATTGTTATTATCAGAAATTGTTTGGAGGGTAATTACTATATTGATCGAAAAACAAGTCGTGATATATTGGTGAAAAGAATTAAAAACTGCATACAGTGATTATTTATTAATTATGAATATTAATAAAAGAAGCTGATGGGCTCTCCATGAGACTTTAAGAGATCTTATATGTTTCTTCTAAACATATATTAAATTCACTAGGCTGAAGTATAAAACGAGCCAACCCCCGCTACGCAGAGACAAACTCGTTAGGTAATTTCATACGGCTAGGCAGGCTAAAAGTAGAGTATGTAACGTTTGATAAAGCCTTTTTTATTCAAGAATATGGACAATTATGCCAGCAAAAAAAATCGTTATTATTGCAGGACCAAATGGTGCAGGAAAAACCACTTTTGCACGTGAGTTTTTACCTAATGAGGCGGGGTGCTCGGTTTTTATCAATGCTGACCTTATTGCGGCAGGTTTGTCACCTTTTGAGCCGGAAAGAGCCGCGATAAAAGCGGGTAAGTTGATGTTAACAAGCATTAAAGAAGCTGTTAACCTACAACACAGTTTTGCTTTTGAAACGACGTTAAGTGGTAGGAGTTATCTGCAACATATATCTGATTGGCGTTTACAAGGTTATCGAGTTAAACTGATATTTTTAGAATTACCCTCTGTTGATATAGCTTTATCGCGAGTTGCAGAAAGAGTTTTGCAGGGGGGGCATAATATACCCGAAGCTGTTGTTAGACGACGTTTTAATGCGGGGTTAGATAATTTTCATCAGTACTATAAAAGCTGTGTGGATTTTTGGTTACATTTCGAAAACTCGAATAGTGTGCCTAAATTGATTGATTGGAGTGACAAGTGACACCAAGACCTTTATCAGAAGCAAAAGATGAGGATATGCGTTACGCTTTAGTTGCGTTGGAGCGTGCGGCACTGCGTGCGAGAGAAATTGCTAAACAAACGAATACCGCAATTGTGGTAGTTGAAAACGGTGAAATAGTGCATATCTACCCTGCCAACGAGCAGATAACCGCTCCCTAAAATAAAACCCCCCTCATGGTGCGCATTACTGACGGAATGCGTGAGGGGTCTTGTTGAAGCAATGTTATTGGGTGTATCAAGTTGAGTCAATAAATAGTTGGTTAATCCTCTAAATGTTTAAACAATTTGTTCTGTAATAAAGTTATTGTTCTAATGGTCTAAAAACCAGTTGTATAAATTTAGGTGTTTTTTTTAAGTTAAAAAGGTACGTTTATAAATGACTGCAAGCTGGTGACAAATAAACGTATTATTCTTTGAAATCAAGGCCTACTTTTGGCATTATGGTGACAAATAGCATACTTAAGCTGTTGATAAATGGGGATGTCTTACTGAATTGTGATTCCGGTTGTCGCGGGTTCGAGCCCCGTCGTTCACCCCATTATTTCAATAAGTTA
>CAJAHC010000292.1 GCA_903939355.1 uncultured Methylococcaceae bacterium
ATAAGTGTGAGTTTCTGCAAGTTGCTCAAGCTTTGCAAGTTCTATACTGGTTTTATCCGCAACACATAAAAAAGCATCCAGAGTGAAATTTTCAATCAGTTCGATATCAAATTTAAACCACTCGGAGAGGGAATCTTTATCTTCATTTTCTGACAAGCCATGGGCGGCGTGTTCTATGTCACGTTTTATGTAACTGGATAGTTTATTGAGTTCATCGGTAGTCAAATCACTACTTTTGCTGGTTTTTTCTTTAGAAATTTCTAATGCTTCAGCAAAAGAATGAAGCGTATCCTCCATGGTTTCATGTAGATGCGTCATGAAATCGGAATAGGCAGCGATAAGTTTATTTTTATTCATAGGTTCAACTCCTGAAAATGACGCTTTTGATTTATGCAACAGTGGGGTATTCTAACGCTTTTGACTGGTAAAAGACGAGAAGGATGCAAGAAAATTATCAACCGCTCGCAATTGAGCAAAAAGTACAAGCAGCTTGGGATGATTCAGGGGTTTTTAATGTCTCAGAATCGACGACTAAAGAAAAGTATTATTGCTTGTCTATGTTTCCTTATCCAAGTGGTAAATTACACATGGGGCATGTGCGTAATTACACCATTGGTGATGTTATCAGCCGTTATCAGCGTATGCTGGGAAAAAATGTTTTACAACCTATGGGATGGGATGCGTTTGGCTTGCTGGCTGAAAATGCGGCAATGCAACACGGTGTTCACCCTGCAGATTGGACGTATCAAAACATTGACTATATGCGTGATCAGCTTAAACAACTCGGCTTTGGTTACGATTGGAATCGTGAGTTAGCAACGTGTGATCCTGATTATTATAAGTGGGAGCAATGGTTTTTTCTTAAACTCCTAGATAAAGGTCTGGTTTATAAAAAAACCGCACCAGTCAATTGGTGTCCACATGATATGACGGTGCTGGCTAATGAACAGGTTATTGATGGTTGTTGCTGGCGTTGTGATACTAAAGTAGAGCGCAAAGAGTTAGCGCAATGGTTCTTAAAGATCACAGCTTATGCAGATGAGTTACTTGCTTCTCTGGAAGAGTTGAATGGCTGGCCTGAACAAGTTAAAACCATGCAATCTAATTGGATTGGCCGTTCTGAAGGTGTTGAGATGGATTTTCCGGTGCCTGATATGGCACTACCTTTACGTATCTATACCACTCGACCCGATACATTAATGGGCGTCACTTATTTAGCCGTTGCCGCTGAGCACCCTCTAGCCTTAAAAGCTGCAGAACTTAATACCGCTATTAGTCAGTTTATTGATGATTGCAAGATGATGGAAACATCTGAAGCGGCTATGGAAACCATGGAAAAAAAGGGTATCGATTCCGGCATAAAAGCGTTGCATCCGGTTACTGGAGAATCTATACCTGTTTGGATCGCAAATTTCGTGTTAATGGGTTATGGTACCGGTGCGGTAATGGCTGTTCCTGCACATGATCAGCGTGATTTTGAATTCGCAAAGAAATACGATATTGCCATAAAGCAGGTAATATTTTCCAAAGATACTAACGACGACGATAGCTGTACTGACCAGGCTTATACTGTAAAAGGGGTGTTACGAAATTCAGGTGAGTTTGATGGTTTAAGTTCAGAACAGGCTTTTTTATCAATTTCCGAAAAATTGGAAAAAGATAAAAAAGGTTTACGTAAGGTTAATTTTCGCTTGCGTGACTGGGGTGTTTCGCGTCAACGTTATTGGGGCGCGCCTATCCCCGTTATTTATTGCACTGACTGTGGCACAGTACCCGTACCAGAAAAAGATTTACCCGTTACTTTGCCAAGAGATGTAGTTCTTGATGGCTCACAATCACCACTTGTTGCACACCCGACCTTTTCAAACGTGGCTTGTCCCACTTGTGGTAAAGATGCGCGTCGAGAAACCGATACGTTTGATACCTTTATGGAGTCTTCTTGGTATTTTGCTCGTTTTGCCAGCAGTAAATCCGAGAGTATGCTGGATACTAGTGCCAATTATTGGCTGCCGGTCGATCATTATATTGGTGGGATTGAACATGCTATTTTGCATTTGCTCTACGCGCGTTTTTATACCAAATTATTGCGTGATGAAGGCTTAATCGTATGTGATGAACCCTTTAAAAGGCTATTGACACAAGGTATGGTTTTAAAAGACGGCAGCAAGATGTCTAAGTCCAAAGGAAATACAGTTGATCCGCAGGGTTTAATCGCTCAATATGGTGCCGATACAGTCCGTTTATTTATCATGTTTGCGGCACCACCCGAGCAATCTTTGGAGTGGTCAGACAGCGGTGTAGAGGGTGCGTTTAGATTTCTGAAGCGACTCTGGAAACAGGCCTATTTACATGCTGAGTCAGCAGGTGATTTGGTGGTAATGGATAAGATAACGCTTACTGAAGAACAGCAGGCAGTTCGTCGACAAGTACATCAAACTATTCAGAAAGTTAGTCATGATATGGGTGAACGAATCATTTTTAATACTGCGATTGCAGCTAATATGGAATTGGTTAATACCTTGTCTAAATTTACCGATACGTCTGATAATGGCAAAGTGATTCGTCAAGAAGCCTTGGAAGCCATCGTTTTAATGTTGGCGCCAATAGTGCCGCATATCTGTCATCAACTATGGCAGGATTTAGGGCATCAAGAAGCTGTAGTTAGAGCGCCATGGCCTAAGGTGGATGTTTCTGCTTTGGAACAAGATATCATCGAAATTGTAATACAAGTGAACGGTAAATTACGAAGCAAAATTTCTGTTTCGGCAGCAGTATCCTCTGATGAATTGCAGACACTGGCGTTGAATGATGATTACATCATGCGTTTTATAGAAGGTAAGCCATTAAAGAAAGTAATAGTTGTTCCCAAGAAATTGGTTAATATTGTCGTTTAAATTAATTCCGTGAATGAAATGCTCCCTGAATTAATTGCTTTAAGGATTACGTATGTTAATTAAAAAAATATTTATCTTAATGACGATGGTTTACTTAACTGCTTGCGGATTTCACTTGCGAGGAGCATTGGATATGCCTTCTGGGTTTAAGAATGTTTATTTGGAAGGTGGGTCTGAAAAGTTTCGTGATCAATTTAAAAGGGTTATGGAAACATCGTCGGTGCAGGTTACAAATTCTCCTGCAAATGCCGGACTTATCGTTCATATATTTAACGAGGAGAATAAGCGTCAGATTTTATCGCTGAGTTCAGGTGGTGCTGCTAATGAATTTGAACTGGATTATAGTGTCGAATATGAAATTCTGGATGCTAATAATAAAGTCTTATTAGCTCGAGAATCTTTTGATACTAAACGCGAATATTTTAATAATCAACAAGCAGTTATCGCAAAAGATAATGAAGAAATGACAATTCGTGACGAAATGTATCAGCAAGCAGTACGTGGTATTGTTAATCGAGCCAGAGTTGCTTTAGCGTCGACTAAAACGAAGTAAAATGCGTATTAAGCCAGGGCAGTTAGGCGCAGCTTTACAGAAAGAGCTGTCAGCGGTTTACTTTATAACAGGTGATGAGCCGTTGCAACTTTTCGAATCGGCTGATTTAATTAGAAAGATAGCGAGAAAAGCCGGCTATGAGAATCGTGAAATTCTTTCAGTAGATACCGGTTTTAATTGGAATCAACTTGCATTTGAGGCTGATTCTTTATCTATTTTTGCAGATAAAAAAATCATAGATCTAAGGTTGCCAAGTGGAGTAATTGGAGCTGAAGGTGCAAAAGCTTTAGTTAACTAT
>CAJAHC010000293.1 GCA_903939355.1 uncultured Methylococcaceae bacterium
CCACCTCTAAGGTAGCCAGCGTTTACCATGCCATGCAGGTCGAAATTATCTCGAAAGAAAGTATCCGCTTCGTCGATCAATATAGTTGGCTTCCATAACTCTACGGCTCTGAATAAAGCAGACGCCGACGCATTAGAAGCAGGTAATGGTCTATATGACATTTTACCCATCACATTTAAAAGCTGAGTTTTCCCACAACTCTTTTCCGGAGCGTTGATGATTGCCAGCGGTGCAACTTCTAACACATCAACAAAGTAGGTCATTGCAACCCATAAGGCAGCTGCATGGGCTTGGTACTCATCCAGTACAATAAATTGACGAATAGCACTAGATACTTCATTAAGTAATTGAGCGGGATCAATCTGATCTTGGTGCGGCTCTACTGTAAGGAATGGTAGGCGGTCTGCTTGCTTATCGGTGGTTCTAGCTACTTTTACTTCGGCATCCAATACCGCCGGCCTGATTCCCAATTCTTTGGCTTGCTCTACTCTAACTCGGTCATAATCAATTGGTTTCAATGCAGCCAGATTACGGATGATTTCATTATCAGGATGCTTTGCTTCAATCTCCGTTTCATCATTACACTGAATTTCATTTAAAAACTGATCTCTTTTATCTTCTAGGTTCATCGCCTAATCTCCATAGCAATGCTATTGATTACATTTTCTGCAATTGACACTCGGGCCATATCTTCCGCTGATAAATCTTGAAAGTTCAACAATTGCCTGACCGCTAAACTTAAAATAATAGATTCATGCATCAACCGATCAAACAGCTCGTATTTATTGAATCGAGGTGGTTTATTGCCTTTTTGGTAGCTTGGGTTTTCCGGCATTAAATCGGATAACTCCAGTCCAATCGCTGCAAGAATATCGACTACTGAGCATCCTGAAAAACAATGCAACAATAGCTTTTCGTCGTCGGTTTGCTTAATTGCCAGCGAGGGAGACCTATCAGGATGAGCTGGACAACAAGCTAAATATTTTCCATTTCCTGTGCTTTTAACTTTATCTAATTTTGAAAGAAGATTATTAACGTCCATACGCACCTGCCAATAAATTCAGTACATAAAGAATTGCCGCAGTGATTAAACAAATGCGACTGAAAGTGGTTATTAATGATGTAAAATAATCTTGATTTTTTTTCTTGCTGCCCAGGTTTTTTTCGTCGGTAGTAGCACCTAATTTGCCCATGATTAGACCTGCTTTTCAGAAGTAGAGTTTTGAGTTTGATGCTGATCTAACCAGGTTAAAACATCTAGTTTTTTGTATTTAACAGCGCGGTTAATTTTAAGGTAAGGAATACCGCCACCAGCCCAGCGGTCACGCTCTAATGTTGCAGTAGAGCAGTCACGTACATGCGCGATAGTGTTCTGATTGAATAAAGTAGTTACTGGAGCGTTATCAAAATCACTGAGTGATCTATTGCGATCGTTGTTATTCATAATTTGGCGCCTCCCGGCGGTAGTTTGAAATAATTTGAAGAAAGAATAGCAGCTATTAATTGCCTTAAAAATATGACAACCCCGGACATTCCCCCGACAAATTCCGAGTGTCTGGGCTTAAACTACCAGCACATAAGGGCTGTTGGATTTTTGGCAAAAAAAAGGACACTCTAAAGTGTCCGGGTTTGACGAGTATAAGACTTTTTATCGACCGCATGTAAGCTTGACAATTTTCTGCTTAAGCCAAAAATGTCGTGTAAATGAAGACAGTGATAAATCAAAAAGTGTTGTATCTAAGCTAGCTTGGTTCAACGCAATGTGTATTTTGTTATAAGTAAATATTTTTGGCAGGATGGTAATTTCATCACCCTTGAAAAATTCTTGTTTAAGTAGCCAAGATTTTAAAACTTCAAGTCGGCGATTAAAAATCGGGCTAACTTTAGTTTCTTTAGGAGTGGCTAGCAAAAGACAATCACTTATTTCAGATATTTTTGTTCTAATTCTGTCGAACATTTTATCCCGTTTACTGGACCAGTCTTGTTTGTTTACCTTGGTTTTTTCAAGTTCTAATAGGCGAAGCCAAACGAAAAGCCTGATCCGATCTTCATAGCTGGAAGGCTGACATATGGTTTCAGTAAGAATGTCGTCTGTGATTTGGGTGTATGTAGTTGTTGCTGAGGATAAGATAATAAATTCTGCCTGGTATTCAGCATCATCTTGAATTTTTTCTTCAGTGATTTGGTCATTCATATTTAAAACCCTTTTCTAATCGATTAGAAGGCATCATTGCGGTGAGGTTAATCTAACTCTGCTAGCTGCATGCGCATTGCATATTAATGAATTAACCTTTGTTTTGTATGATTGGGACAATTTCAGCAGATTGTTTTATTCCCGCTGATTTCAACATAAAATCAGTTATGGTCTGCATGGGTATTCGCAATCGTTCGACGTTCAGTTGGATATACCCACTAGTTACATCATCACCCTGTTTATGATTGACTAGTGCTTTAACTGCAAATGAGGAAATATCTAGGGATTCAGCTATGGTGACAAAGGTTCTTCTTAAGTCGTGCATAGCAAATGGAACATCAGTTTTTTCAATAATTTTAGCGAGCTGTCTTTTAGGTTCAACCAAATAGCCGCGGACTCCCTCTCCAGGAAATACAAAATCGTTATTACTGCTCAATTTGCGTGCTGTTAACATATTGGCCAAATAATCAGATAACGGTAATTGCATTGGCCTACCGTTTTTTGGGTCACGGAGGATGTAGCTGTTGTCAGTCAAATCAATATCAGACCATTGAAGTTTTGCTGACTCATCTTTTCGGCATCCAGTTAGTAATACGAAAATTAAGTAGTCTCTGATAGTTGAATTATCAATATTTAGTACAGCATCGAACCATATTTCTAGTTGATGCGGTTTTAGATGGCCGGTACGACGACCGACCTTGTACCAACTGCGGGTTTGACTAATTCGTTTGACGGGGTTTTCAGGTAATATTGATAAACCCTTGCCCGTTTCATATTTTGCGCTGGCATAGTTCAAGACGCTGCGTAAGGTGCGACCGCCTAAATTAGCATAAGCCTCGCCACGTTCCACGCCTACTTTTTTATGACGACGTTCTACAGCATCGCGGGTAATCTCGGTAATGGGGAGTTTTTGCCAGTCTGGATAAATGTTATTCATCACGCCGGTATAGTCTCTCACTGTTTTTGGCTTGAGCTGTCGAGCTTCAAGAAACGCGGTGAATACCTCGCCTAGAGTGACTGCCTTAATATTCTGTTCGCGCTTTTCTTGAACGGTATCAACCCCCGCCGCAAGCGCTCCTATCCCTTTTTTTGCAGCTGTTCGTGCCTGTTCTGCAGTCATAGTAGGGAATTTACCCAGCACGACGCGCTTGGTCTTGTTGCCTATACGTTGCTGGACACACCATGTTTTTGACTTGGTGCCGACGTACATACCGAAACCGGCAAGCTCATCATCCCAATAAAAAACCTGCCCCTTCTCCGTCAGCTCAAGTTTTTCAACCACTGATTTTATGAGTTTCACCGCGGCAACCCCATCAAAATTTAATAAGAATTAATAAGCATATAATAAGCAGTCTGTTTAAAAGTTATTCAAAGACCGTCTGATTTATTATAACAACAAACCCTATTAATACAAGGCTTATAAGTGCTTATTAAAATTCATTAGGGGTAGATAAAAGTGCAGGAATGCTAATTTGTAATCAGCCGGTCAGGAGTTCGAATCTCCTCACTAGCTCCAAATAAATCAAAGGCTTAGGTGATTTTTCATCTAGGCCTTTTTTGTGCGTGATCACTTTTGTGGTGCCTTTAGTCTGGACAATGGTCTGGGCAACGACCATCACTGTAAGTAGATATTGGTTTTAATATTCTGGGCAATACTTGCCAAACAACAACGCAAAAATACCAGTAGCCAAAATATTTATCATCCAATCAAGCTCCGCTCCATAGCTCCTGATATAACTTTAAGTCAGATTCAAGAAAGCAACAAAATATTATTCGTAGATTTGATTGTTGATCCGATAAGTATGTAAGTGAATGCAGTCTGACAACAGATACAAAAAAGCCTAGAGATTATCTAGGCTTCATTTATTCTTATTTCTTCTGAGTTAATTAACGTTTGTAACGATTCTTATACATTAGCAGAGCCATTCTTTTCTTGTGTTGCTTTTCTCTTATGCAACGCTATATTTACAGTGCAGATTGCATTGAAGCTTGAACTCGCTCTTTCCCTATAAATTGTTGTGAGTCCTAATAGGACGACTTTCCATCATCCGTTCAGTGAAGTCTGCAACCTTTATTAACGTCTCCTAGACTAATAGTTTCTTTGCTTCCATGCTAAAAAAGCCACTTAACCCCCAGCTCACCCATGTAGCTTTGTGTGCTTGATGAGGTTTCTGTATTACCTGAAGCAAAGACAGCAACACCGTGTTTACTCATGGCTTGTACGGTAATGCCAATGTTAGCGGCATTGGAGGCGGCACTGGCACCATTAACAGTCCAATTACTGGTAGGTAGTGCTTGCAGCGAGGCATTGACGGAACGATCGGTTTGAAACTCATGCACCCATGCCATCCGCAGTAACGGATACAAACACCATTTGTCATTGATATCAAAAGAATGATCTAGCTGAACACCTAAAGACCCAGGTTCAGACATGGTGGTGTTACCGGCTACGGATAGGCCAAGGTTATTGGTGTTGCTCTCAGTAAAGCTGTTCATTTGCAAGGAGGTCGCTTGCATGGCGATAAACGGCATCAGATTAACCAGCGGATGATCCATGCGATAGCCCACTTCAGCACGTCCTGTGAAGGCATTACTGCTGGTCTTGCCGGTTTGTTCGGCGGTAGAGGCTAAACCATTAACATAGCGCTTGGTATCGCCACTGAAGTAACCGTAGTTAAAGATGCTATTGACGTAAAAATTGTTCCACTTGGCGACACTGTAAAGACCGACTTGTCCGGAAGAGTCTGTGCCGGTTGAAGAGCGTGCAGAAACGTTATAGTTAGAGGCTGTGCCACCGACCATACCACCGACCAATAAGTGAGAGCTAACTTCATAGTCAAAACCCACGACCCCACCACCGGTTTGTGTCGATACAGACGCTGAACCTACAGACGATGAACCCTCCAATGAATTAGATGCTCCGACCCCAGTCATCCAACTTCTAAACTGCCTATTGTCATTAGAAGCACAGGTAGTAGGTAACGCATTATGACTGGCCGCTTTATTCTTTTTTGAAGAGGCGCCCGTTTGACATTCATCCATTAACCAGTAATTAGCTTGGCGACGGGAGGCATCGACCACTAAGTTAGTGGCGCTAAAGTTAGCGGTTTGTTGTGCCGAGAGTCCTTCACCGGATAAGGCATTAAAGGCGACTTGTGCTTGTGAGGTACTTAGGGGGTTGATCTTATCCAATACCGATTGCCCAGCCGTTGACGGTGAACTGTAGAAAGCGGTTTGCAGACCTGACGCTACGGCCAGTTGATTTTGATTGGTAGCCGCTGAGGTATAATTTGCTTTATAGCCCAAATACACATCATTAGCATCATAGCCCAAGGCGAAACTAACTAAGGCTAAATTAGGTAGGTTGGTGGTGAGATTTGAATAAGTACCGGTTACACCCTTGCTTGCCGATAAGATAGTCCAGCGAGTACTGCCGTTTACAGGTATTCCACTAGCGACGGTAGCATCAACCGTTCCGGCGACACTAGCTGCCCCAGTTATATTAAGTTTACTGGCCGTAGTAGAGTTAACATCGACAGATAACGTGCTAGTGCTAGTTTGGGTATAGTTACCAGTGACAGCCAACGTACCAACCTGACCACTTTCGCCGGGATTAACATTGCCCTTATTGGTGACATCGCCGGTTATTGTTCCAAAACCTGATAAGGTACTTCCAGCATCTACGGTCACTGGACTGGTAATAGAGGCTGAGGTATGTGAGCTATCACCAATTTGCAAATTACCCGCTTCAACAGTTGTAGGTCCGGTATAAGTATTGGCGGCATTAAGTATCAGTCTGCCACTGCCAAGCTGACTGAGACTACCAGTACCAGAGATGGTATTGCCGATGGTTATGTTGTCTGAACGGTTAAACGCTAAGGCAGCATTATCAACAACTGCACCGGCACCCAGACTACCGATGGTGCTACCTGTACCCACTTGTAAGGTACCGGAACTGATGGTTGTATTACCTGAATAGCTGTTATCGGCTGTCAGGATCAGACTACCAGAACCCAACTGACTCAAACTACCAGTACCAGAGATGGTATTACCTAACGTGATGGTGTC
>CAJAHC010000294.1 GCA_903939355.1 uncultured Methylococcaceae bacterium
CCATCCCGAACTCGGAAGTGAAACCGCTTAGCGCCGATGATAGTGTGGCAGTTTGCCATGCGAAAGTAGGGAATTGCCAAGCTCTTATTTGAAAACCCAAGTCTAGGCTTGGGTTTTTTTTTGCCCCGCAGAAATAATGACAATCAATGTCTAGTAGACAATTCTTTATTGAGTTTACACACTCCACTTTAGATATTAACGTATAATTTAACTTTTAGAAAATCAAGCAGATAGAGTATGTCAGAAATACAATCAGAGTTGCTACGACGTAGAACTTTTGCAATCATATCTCACCCAGATGCAGGCAAAACCACCATAACTGAAAAGCTCTTGCTTTTTGGGGGTGCAATTCAGCTTGCTGGTTCAGTTAAAGGTAGAAAAGCTGCCCGTCATGCTACATCTGATTGGATGGAAATGGAAAAAGAGAGGGGTATTTCTGTTACTACTTCAGTTATGCAGTTTGAACATAAAGATTGCATTATTAATTTACTTGATACCCCCGGGCACGAAGATTTTTCTGAAGATACCTATCGAACTTTAACGGCAGTCGATTCTGCATTAATGGTAATTGATGTAGCCAAAGGTGTTGAAGAGAGAACTATAAACTTAATGGAAGTTTGTAGATTACGAACCACTCCAATATTAACATTTATTAACAAATTGGACAGGGAAGGACGTGATCCAATTGATTTAATGGATGAAGTTGAACAGGTCTTAAAAATAAAATGTGCACCCATGACTTGGCCAATAGGTATGGGTAAGCGCTTTAAAGGTGTTTATCATCTTTATAAAAATGAAATCCATCTATTTAGTGCGCAGCATGGTGGAAGAATTGCTGAGGCAGAAATCATTAAGGGTTTATATAATCCTAAATTAGATGAAATACTTAAAGATCAAGCAGACGAATTACGAGATGAAATTGATTTAGTAAAAGGTGCCAGCCATGAATTTAATCTTGAAGAATATCTGGCGGGTAATTTAACCCCTGTATTTTTTGGCTCGGCAATTAATAATTTTGGAATTATAGAATTGCTTGATGCATTTGCAGAATATGCGCCATCACCAAAAGCAAGAATGGCAGAGCAACGATTGATTTCTCCTCAAGAAGACAAATTTACTGGGTTCGTGTTTAAAGTTCAAGCAAATATGGATCCTTCTCATAGAGATCGAGTTGCCTTTTTAAGGGTTTGTTCAGGCAAATTCGATAAGGGGATGAAGATACAACATGTCCGTATTGGTAAAAATATTCAGGTAAGTAATGCAATTACCTTTCAGGCTGATACGCGTAAAAGTGTAGAAGAAGCTTATCCTGGCGATATCATTGGGCTTCATAATCATGGAACAATACAAGTTGGTGATACTTTTACACAAGGTGAAATACTCAAATATGGGGGTATCCCCTATTTTGCTCCTGTACTATTCCGTCGAGTTATCTTAAAGGACCCCTTAAGAGCAAAGTCTTTGCAAAAGGGTCTTATACAATTAACCGAAGAAGGGGCAACACAATTATTCAGGCCATTAAAAAATAATGACCTGATATTAGGCGCAGTTGGTATTTTACAGTTTGATGTGACAGCATTCCGGCTGAAAGGTGAATACAACGTCGAATGTGTTTATGATGCCGTTCCTATTTCAACAGTACGGTGGGTAAGTTCTGATAAATCAGCTAAACTTGAAGAGTTCAAGAAAAAAGCTTTTGAGAATCTTGCAGAAGATGGCGGTGGGTATTTGGTATATTTAGCTAATAGCAGGGTCAATTTACAACTCACTGAAGAGCGCTGGCCCGATATTAAATTTAGTTCAACTCGTGAATTATAGGTTGAATCTATTTTATTTTTGTATTAATTTTGTTGCTATATAGGTTGTTAAAATAAATAGCTGGTGGCATCAAAATGCAGTCATAATAATATTACTGGTACTCAATTGTAAATTACTGATGTCTGTTTATATGCTTAGGGTCATGTTTGTAGAGCTAATTAAGGTCCATCGCGCAAAAGTCAAAATTTCTTTTACTTACATTCATTTTGTTGCTCTCAATAAGAGCTATTATTTCAGATATATTTTTTTAGGGGTTTTATAGTGGGTGAGCAATCTTGGATGAGCACAAAAGAAGCTGCAGCTTTGTTGGAGGTGAGTCAACGCACCGTGCAAAACTGGGTTGATAGTGGAAAAATAAAGGCTAATTTAACTATGGGTGGCCATAGGAGGTTAAGTCGAATTGATGTTATAAAACATTTATCGAAGATTAGACCAATTTTATCGGAACATAATGATAATATTGCTTTTCCGACAATTAGTGATCAAACTTTGTTGAGAGTATTAGTTGTAGAAGACGATTATGCGATATTACGGCTTTGTGAGTTACAATTCGGACAGTTCAACTTACCACATAAAC
>CAJAHC010000295.1 GCA_903939355.1 uncultured Methylococcaceae bacterium
GTTTATGTGGAAGTTAAAGATACCAGAATTTATTTTTTCAGAAGGCCTCGGTTGAAAAAACAAGAGAGTAGATAATGACAAGACATGGACTTCCCATTGTTCTTGGTAAAGATATCATTGATATCCAGGTTAAAGTCGAGTTTGCTATTGATGCATTGCAAACAGCAGCGCGCATTAACGTACTTCAATATCTATATTTAACAGATGTTGCTGCCGCCTTTGCCGAGCAGGGAGATACAACTTCCTTCAAAAAACTATTAGTTGAATGCGTCAATTTTGAGAATACTGTTCATCGCATCCCAGGGCTTATTGCCCGGCTTTATCCGGACAGCGCCGAAGAAATCATGGAATTGCTGCTGCAAAGATTGGATGAAAAATATCAGTTTAGTTATTAATCGCTCCGGTAATTTACTAGATGCATCTAGTAAAAATACTAGACATGGCTAAAGTACATCAACGATCATTTGTATCGCAACTGGGTCAATGACTATTTATTGTAATCCAATTACGGTTTATAATTTTTGTAGCAATGAGCTTGCCTGATTCAATAGCGTATTGTTTTACGTCTTTCCTGTTATTAATAGTCTCAAAATAATTTAGAAAACTTTATTTATTCCCGGATCATTTTCTTTGTAATGAAAATGGATTTTCCACGTTTTAAAATTATAGCAGGCATCAAACATAATTAATTTTTCAAACACTGTAATTATTTCCAATAAAAACCGTTATTAGTTGTTGAAGCATAAATCAGCGAAGGAGGGATGACAGGGATGAAAAAAGATCAATTATGTATTGCCGTAGATCATGCCAGTAAAATACTTAAAAAAGTTATGGCTAAATATTACAATCTGAAGGGTTATCTGGTATTTTCATCAACATCAGGCCAATGCGATATGACTAATAATCCAATCGAAATATTAAAACAGTTTCCTGAGATGGTTGAAGATTCAGATAATAAGAAATTCGCACTGAAATTAATCGAAGAAATTTCGTTATTGGGAAAAGATAAGAAAGATGCATCATTATCAATAAAGGGTAAAATTTTAATATTATCACATGGCCTAAATGAGTTTAAAGACAGAATTGTCGTAAAAAAAGAAACTTTCATTGAAATACGCTTTTCCAGGCAAAATTATGAGCAGATTTTTGAGATGCAAATGGATCCGCTTGTGTCTCAAAAAGATACGCCGCAAGGCAGAGCCTCTATTCGTATTCTTCTCGGCACATTGGATGAACTATATCAAGATAGTGAAAAGCTTCTTTAAGTGACAATTAGTATTTTGTAGTTATTCACTTGAGCAACCGAACTAAGAAGGGGAAGTGTTATGGCTAAGATTATTCAGATCGACTTTGAAAATATAGATGACAGAGTTAAACATTTCCTGATAGAAAAAAAGCGGAGGAAGGAAATATCAACGGATGATGTAATTGCCTTGCTTGCATCGCTGGAAGGCGTCTCTTTGCCGTCAACGCCGGCCAGAATTGTTCAGCCGAAGGGAATCGTTGATCA
>CAJAHC010000296.1 GCA_903939355.1 uncultured Methylococcaceae bacterium
AAAGATCAGTACATTACTTGAACACGAACCCCGTTCATTCAGGCGTGACGGAGATAAGATCATTACGGAGGTAGAGGATCTTAAAACAAAGCAAATCAAAACGTTGATTTCTGACGGCGTGTTTATCTTTATTGGAATGAAACCTAATGTTCAGCTTTTCAAGGATAAACTCACCTTTGATCAATGGGGATATATCAAAACAGACGAAGATATGCGTACCAGCCTTCCGGATGTTTTTGCCGTTGGAGATGTGATCAGCAAGAAGTACAGACAGATCACTACAGCTGTTGCAGACGGAACTATAGCAGCCATCGCAATTGCCAAGGAGCTAAATTGATTTAACACCAGGTCGTTTCTTATTAGTCCTGTCTGATATAATTAATGTAAAATGATTATTATCATCTTAAAACCTGAGATATATCACATAAATAAGATCCGTTTTAGTATTGTAATTGATGCTATGTAGTTAAATTTGTAGATGATTGTATTTAAGGTGAAATTGAATCTTAAAAATATATTTCAGTTTTATTATCAGGGATTCCAGGCGATGACCATCGGAAAAAAGCTTTGGATGATCATCATCATTAAATTGGTGGTGATGTTTCTTGTGTTAAAACTTTTCTTTTTCCCAAACTTCCTCAGGACTCACTTTAAGACGGATGGCGAACGGAGTAATTACGTCATCGAACAGTTAACTAAATAAATAGATAATGGAACACATTGATTTTTCGCTTGTAGATTGGTCACGGGCACAATTTGCCCTCACGGCAATGTATCATTGGTTGTTTGTACCATTAACCCTTGGGCTATCGTTTATTATTGCGTTTATGGAGACGCAGTATTATCGTACGGGAAACCCTGAATGGAAACGGATAACCAAATTTTGGATGACACTTTTCGGTATTAACTTCGCTATTGGGGTAGCCACCGGGATTATTCTTGAATTTGAATTTGGCACAAACTGGTCAAATTATTCGTGGTTTGTGGGTGATATTTTTGGCGCTCCGCTGGCCATCGAGGGAATAATGGCGTTTTTTCTGGAGAGTACATTTATCGCTGTTATGTTTTTTGGGTGGAATAAAGTAAGTAAGAAATTTCACCTTCTCTCAACCTGGCTGGTCGCTATTGGTTCAAATCTTTCGGCCCTGTGGATATTGGTTGCAAACGCCTGGATGCAGTACCCGACCGGTATGAAATTTAATCCCGACACCGCCCGAAACGAAATGGTCAATTTCTGGGAGGTCCTTTTCTCTCCAGTTGCAATCAATAAGTTTCTTCATACGGTTTTATCGGCGTATGTTTTGGCAGCAGTCTTTGTCATTGGTGTAAGTGCCTGGTTTTTATTGAAAAACCGGGAGCATCTTTTTGCCAAAAAGAGCATGAAAGTTGCTGCTATTTTTGGCCTGGCAGCCTCATTCTTCACCATTGTGACCGGCGACGGCTCAGCCCGGAATATGGCAAAATACCAACCTATGAAATTTGCTGCCATGGAAAATCTATACATTGGACAGCAGAATGCTCCCCTGGTGGCCATTGGAATCCTCAAGGAGGACAATAAAGAGTCCCTTCACAAAAAGCAGGATTTCCGTTTTCAAATCGAGATTCCAAATATGCTTTCCTACATGGCTTTTCTGGATCCAAATGCTTATGTTCCGGGCATTAAAGACCTGGTACATGGAAATCCTGAACGCAATATTTTATCTTTTAAGGAAAAAAGTGAGAAAGGGAAGATCGCTATCTTGTCACTCGCTGAATATACGAGTGCCAGAAAAGTGAAAAACGATAGTCTGGCAAAAGCTGCTCTGACCAATTTTGAGGTCAATTACCCCTATTTTGGTTATGGATACTATTCCGGAAGGGATGAGCACGAAATAATACCCAATATCCCTGCCACCTTTTATTCTTTCAGGATCATGGTTGGTTTAGGATTTCTTTTTATTGCCCTGTTTCTGGTCGTTTTAATACAAATAAGGAAAGATAAGATCGGGAAGAACCGGTTTGTTTTATTTGCTGCGCTGTGGACCATCCCCCTTGCATATATTGCTTCCGAATTAGGTTGGATCGTGGCCGAGGTTGGTCGTCAGCCATGGGTAATTCAGGATATTTTACCGGCCATTGCTGCAGTTTCTCAGATCAAAACGGTATCGGTTCAGATCACCTTCTGGCTCTTTTTTATCATTTTTACCGCCTTATTAATT
>CAJAHC010000297.1 GCA_903939355.1 uncultured Methylococcaceae bacterium
ACGTTATAAATAACCCCCTAGATTATCGACAAACGCTTGTACAGAAAACACTTTTATGGCGCGCTTTATGCTTTAACTTATTTTATTACGCTACATTCAATATTTTTAAACATACATTACGTGATAAATAACTTACTTTTTAATATCTATGCCGGAAATGAAAGAAAATAACATGGCTTATCTCGATATCATCGATCCTATCTCTAAAAATCCTGTGGATCCAAATAAAAAAATGTTATTTAACCTAGATAGTAGTCTAAGAAATATAGCACATTGGCTTCCAGCTCAAGGTCCAATCAAAGATTTTATTCACCACAACACTTTGCATGCTGTTCAGCACCATCCTTTTCACGAAGGCATTGCTATTGCAGCAAAGATTTTTGGTGCGCGCAGTTATCTGCCTTTGGAAGACTATCAAAAAATGTATCAACAAGGTCGAATCAAGCAAAGTGCTATTGATTGGGCTATTAGCCATTCTGGAGGGAATCAACTAGAACAAGACAAGCTTCGGAAAACCTTCTTTGAGCAAAACGCTAGTAGCCATTACCCACCAGCTTCACTCGCCCATCAAGGTATTCGTAATAATTGGCTAACTCACATTGAAGTTGATCTAAATTCAATGGTTCAACCGATTTTATTTCGTTTATTAAGTAACTTTCTTGATCAAGGTATTAGCTCCTGGATTTTACCTAAAGACAATGAGTGCTTCTGGGACTGTATTTTACGCATTTCAAACAATAGCTTCTTACCTCTATTCCCGTTAAATGAACCATTGGTACATGCTCTGTTATCAAAAACCCCTAATCAAGTCATTAACACCTGTTTAGAAAAAATAGTAGGTGACGAATCTCTTTACGAACAATATTTACTGGAACTAGTACTTGCCCATCCAGGCTGGGCGGGCATGGTAAACTTTATTGAACATAATCCACAATCTCTTCTCGCTCATCGCCAAATTTCACTCAAAGAAATGATTGCCGTAGAGCTTGCTATTGAGTTGGCTTTTCTACACAAGAAAAAAGGCCATCATTTTGCCAATATTGCATCCATACCCTATAAAAAAGAGACGCCTCTGCTTAAAAATAATAACAAACCCATCATTCCCTTACGTCTGCGGGCATGGCATGAAGCCATGGAATGGTCCCTGCATACAGAGTTATTGTTTGCTTTAAAGCCTAAAGACAGTCAACAAACTTCGACGATAACCAAAATAATACCTGAAGCACAAGCGCTATTTTGTATTGATGACAGAGAATGCTCATTAAGACGTCATCTGGAAGAAATCAACCCAGCCATAGAAACATTTGGTGCAGCCGGTTTCTTCGGCATCGATTTTTTGTATCAAGGTTTGGATGATGCCTTTCCCGTTGCACAATGCCCTAACATCATTACACCTAAAAATTTAATAAAAGAGTCAAGCAGTAAAACCACATCAGAAGATAAATCAAAGCCGAAAACATTGGCCACTATGCATTTCACATCACATTCAATGCTTCGGGGTTGGCTTTATACCCAAATTTTAGGTATAGGTTACGCCATTAAAATGGCATGGGATGTCTTTCGACCAGGTAGAAAATTGCTAAATATAAAGGTCTTGAGTGAAGTCAAACCACACTCCCAATTACATCTACTCAGAGACTCGGAAGAACTTAGTGAAGACGGTTATCTATTAGGATTTTCCTTTGTAGAAATGGCTGATCGCTTGACTGGTTTACTTCGCAATATTGGTTTAACTCAGCATTTTGCACCATTAGTAGTGGTAATAGCACACGGCTCCAGTAGCGTAAATAATCCTCACTTCGCAGCTTACGATTGTGGCGCATGTTCTGGCAAACCAGGTGCCCCGAATGCTCGTGCTTTTGCTTGGATGGCTAATCATGATTCAGTCCGGACCATATTGCGAGAACGAGGGATTGACATTCCAGACAGTACTCGTTTTATAGCCGCGCTTCACAATACCAGTAAAGATGAAATTACTTATTTTGACCCACATTTGCTGGAGTTGCACCCTGTTGCCGGGTTACATGATTTTCAACAAACAATGAGCAAAGCCCTTCTACGCAATGCCCGAGAACGTTGCCGCTGGTTCGAGCTAGCTCCACAATCGCAATCAAATGATGAAGCACACAAACATGTCATGGAGCGTGCCTCATCAATATTCGAACCTCGCCCCGAATATAATCACTCCAATAACCTTTATTGCATTGTAGGTCGAAGAACGTTAACAAGAGATTTATTCCTTGATCGCCGCGCCTTTCTTCATTCCTACGATCCTGAAACAGATATTCAGGGCGAGATTATGGTACGCATTTTATCCGCCGTTATTCCTGTCTGCGGAGGCATTAATCTGGAGTATTTATTTTCGCGCATTGACAATTCAGTTTATGGCGCCGGCACCAAACTACCTCACAATGTCATTGGCTTATTGGGTGTAGCCAATGGTGTTGACGGTGATCTTCGTACAGGTTTACCTTCACAAATGATCGAAGTACACCAACCTGCTCGCTTGCTAATCGTGGCTGAGCAAAAAACTGCTATTTTAAATAAGACCATCGCCAATCTTGGTTCTTTGAAAGAGTGGCTAGACAATGATTGGGTAAGATTTGTTTCTTGCCACCCTGTGAGCCATAAACTTCACTTATATTCAGCATCTGGCTGGGAAGAAATTGAATATCTGGATGATTATGCAATACCCCAAGCAACTCATTCAGAACAGATACTTGTTGGACAAAAAGAAACTATTCCAGTACATCAATTAATGAGAGAGCAAGCATGAACAGATTAATATTAGTTAGTCAGTTCATCCCATTACTGGGCTTTCTATTAATTTTCCTATCCGATAGGAACGAAAAAAAAATTGCTACCATCAGTTACTGGTGTAGCCATGCACTAGGTCTGTGTATCGGTGGATTATTTATCCTATGGGGTATGAGCGGATTTAACAGTTATGAATATGAGTGGTTTACTTTATATGAAAGCGGAGAATATAGCTTCCCCATATTGTTTTACTTTGATCGTGTAAGTGCTACTTACTTATTTTGTGTTTGGTCAATATTTTCTATCATTCTTAAATATTGCCGAGTTTATTTACACCGAGAAACTGGATACAAACGTTTTTTTCTAACCATATTCAGTTTTTTATTTGGACTGATTCTCATCATTTTATCAGGTTCTATTGATATGCTATTTGCCGGCTGGGAGATTGCCGGTATCTCATCTTTTTTGTTAATAGCTTTCTATCGACATCGAATACAACCAGTTCGCAATGCCTTAAGAGCTTATACCATTTACCGATTTTGTGATATCGGCTTATTGTTGGGTGCTTGGATGAGTCATCTAATGTTTCACGAAAGTCAGCACTTTAGCCAATTAGCCGTTTTATTCAATCACTCAAACATAGCATCTGTAAGCTATCCTTCCTTACTACTGATGTCTTTCTTAATTCTAATTGCGGCTTCCGGCAAATCGGCACAATTCCCTTTCTGTTTCTGGCTGCCAAGAGCGATGGAAGGCCCGACGCCATCGAGTGCTATTTTTTATGGTGCCCTATCAGTCCATTTAGGCGTGTTTTTGCTTTTAAGGACAACCCCAATCTGGTCCTATACATATTTGACTCGGTTTATTGTGTTTGCCATCGGCTTACTGACCGTTATCGTGGCGAGTATTTCAGAAAAAACACAGTCCAACATTAAAGGAAAAGTCGCTTATGCTTCAATTACCCAAGTAGGATTTATGTTTATGGAGTTAGCGCTTGGTTTCGAAACACTAGTGCTTGTACATTTTCTGGGAAACGCTTTTTTGCGTTGCTATCAACTATTGGTTTCACCCTCTATAGTCGCTCATCTGTTACGAGTAGAAGGCTCAACCAATAACGCTTTTTATATACAAAATAGTTCAAGGTTACATTTTTTACCCGAATCACTGCGTAATACTTTACCTGAAGTGTTACAAAACACACTTTATGCATTTTCACCATCTAAGATAACACTGACAACTTTTGACTGACT
>CAJAHC010000298.1 GCA_903939355.1 uncultured Methylococcaceae bacterium
CATCGTTCGACCCTAGACGAGCGATTTTTTAATACCTGTTTAAAACAGAATTTACCACCAAAGACTGCATAAATTTTAAATTAGCATCTGATTGGGCGCATTCGATGGCTTTTTATATGGAAGCCTAAATAAACGTAAATATGCGTGGAGGAGGGAACATAACCCCCCCTATAAAGTTAAGTTGATTGTGTGTTTTTGAACCTTTCACTTAGTGTTTGTATTGATACGCAAGAGATGCAATTACAAAAACAGTCTAATTTGAGTAATATCTGACAATGGAGCAGGGAACTACAAGGATATAAAATGAAAAGAATGCTTATCAACGCTACGCAGCCTGAAGAACTGCGAGTCGCTTTGGTAGACGGTCAAAAACTCTATGATTTTGACATTGAAATCCCTTCAAAAGAACAAAAAAAATCTAACATTTACAAAGGTATCATTACTCGTGTAGAGCCTAGTTTGGAAGCTGCATTTATAAATTATGGTGCTGAAAAACATGGTTTTCTTCCGTTCAAAGAAATTTCACCATTGTACAGACAAGTTCAAGAAGGGGCTGAAGAAGGTCGCCGTCCTGCTATAAAAGATCTGATTAAGGAAGGTCAGGAAATTATTGTTCAGATTGAAAAAGAAGAGCGTGGTAATAAAGGAGCCGCCTTAACAACTTATATCAGCTTGGCAGGTACTTATTTGGTATTAATGCCCAATAATCCTAAAGCCGGTGGCATATCTCGTCGTATAGAAGGCGAAACGCGCAGTGATTTGCGTGAAGTAATGGCATCTCTTGAAATCCCCGATAGCATGGGTTTGATCGTCAGAACTGCTGGTTGTGGTAAGAATGCCGAAGAGCTGCAATGGGATTTAAATTATTTGCTACAACTTTGGGAGGCGATTGAACGTTCTTCTACTGAGCAGAAAGCGCCTTTCCTAGTGTTTCAGGAAAGTAACGTTATCATCAGAGCCTTACGTGATCATTTGCGTGGCAATATTGATGAGATATTGATTGATAATGAAGAATCATTTAAGCAGGTACAAGACTTCTTAAAAGAGGTTATGCCGCATTTCTTACCAAAAGCAAAGTTGTATGAAGATGCAGTTCCTTTGTTCAGCCGTTATCAGATTGAATCTCAAATTGAAGTCGCTTATTGTCGTGAAGTGTCGTTACCTTCTGGTGGTTCGTTGGTTATTGACCATACCGAAGCATTAACTTCAGTAGATATAAACTCTGCAAGAGCTACAAAAGGTAGTGATATAGAAGAAACTGCTTTAAATACCAACTTAGAAGCTTGCGATGAAATTGCTCGCCAGTTGAGATTGCGTGATTTGGGTGGTTTGTTTGTTATCGACTTTATTGATATGTTGTCTAACAAAAATCAACGGACGGTTGAAAATCATCTACGTGATGCGCTAAAAATCGATAGGGCACGTATTCAAACCAGTCGTATTTCCCGTTTTGGTTTGTTAGAAATGTCCAGACAAAGAATGCGTCCATCGTTGGGTGATTCTACTCAGCTTCCGTGTCCTCGATGTAAAGGTCAAGGCACGATTCGTAATGTTGAATCGGTTGCATTGTCAGTATTAAGAATTCTTGAAGAAGAAGCTATGAAAAAGGGCACAGAGAAAGTAATTGCCCATTTACCCATAGAGTGTGCCACTTTTCTGCTAAATGAAAAACGTCATGCCATTGAGCAAATTGAAGCTAGGCTGAAGGTAGGCATTATAATTTTGCCTAGTAAGCATCTTGAAACTCCAGCTTATGACATTGAGCGCATCAAGGAAAAAGAGTCGGTTGACGACAAACCTAGTTATTTACAAATAAAAGCAGAAGACATTGCTATTCCTGATTTTGCACAACAATTTAAGCCTAGAGTTGAAAAAGCAGCTGTTAAAGAGTTTATGCATGATTCACCTGCACCGATACAAAGTAAAAATGAATCAACCGGATTAATTAAACGCTTCTGGGAAAAGCTTGTAGGTCCAGGTGTTGAGCCTTTAATAGAAGCTGCGGCACCGGTAGCTGAAAGAGTTAGATCTCCTGACGAAAATCGACCGAGCAGAGGACGAAATAATAAGCGTGGAAGAAATCAAGGTCAAAGAAATCAGGAGCAACGACCTGCTCGTGGACACCAAGACCGTGCTCCAAAGCCAGAACCAGAGCTAAATAAAGAAGTTAAAGAAGTTAAAGAAGTTAGTGAGGTTATAGAAAACAAGGAAACCAATCCTAATCCTAATCCTAACCGTAATCGGAATATTAGGGGTGCCGGCCGTAATGTAAGGAGAAATCTTGCTCCTGTTAGCAATACAGAAGAAAGTGTTGAGATTGTTA
>CAJAHC010000299.1 GCA_903939355.1 uncultured Methylococcaceae bacterium
CAATTTATATTCCCAAGCCGGTAAATGCAGGGTGCCCAGTATTGTCTATCCGTGTGATATTGCCCCGGAAATGGAAACAACCGCGCCTGGTGGCAAGAAGGTGATGGTTTATCCGCGCAAAATTGATCTGGAAGGTACTGATAAAATCACGACATTTGAATACACCAGTATTGTTAAAAGTGTTGATGAATTAATCTTTAGTGTTAAAGCACGTTTGCTTGTTGTTGCTCAAGCGAGTGCCGCTGAATGAGTGAACACATTCTGTTTTTGACAGGAAAACTGGCGGAAAAACAACTACGTAATATCCTGGAAAAAATGCAGCCGAACTTTACTTATACGGTGCATCAATTGGGGCTTAAGGTGGCGGCCTTAATGACGACGGATATGGTGGCTCGGCGTTTGCTGGATACTTTTGGCGCAGATCGGATTATTGTGCCAGGACGTTGTCGCGGTAGTTTGGAAGCATTGTCCCAAACGTTGGGATTGCCGATAGATCGTGGCCCGGAAGAGCTTAAAGATTTACCGCAATATTTTGGAAAAGCGGCTCAAAAGTCGGATTTAAGTCGCTATAGTGTGAAAATATTTGCTGAAATTGTTGATGCGCCCAATGTCAGTGTTGAAGAGGTTGTTAAACGTGCTCACTATTATAAAAAAAATGGCGCAGATGTTATTGATATAGGCTGTTTACCCAGCACAGACTTTCCGCACATGGAAGCGATCATACAGACTTTGAAGCAAGAAGGTTTTATGGTCAGCATAGATTCTTTGGAGGCAGAAGATTTGTTGAGAGGTGCCAAAGCAGGGGCAGATTATATGCTCAGTTTGCATGAAGGTACGCTTTGGATTGCCGATGAAGTAGACGCCATACCCATTATAATCCCGGAAAAGCATGAAGATTTGGCTTCTTTGGATAGAGCAATTAAGCAGATGCAGGCAAAAAAGCGTGCGTTTATCGTTGATCCTATTTTAGATCCCCTGCATTTTGGTTTTACGCAATCCATTGTGCGCTATCATGAGGTGAGAAAAAATCATCCCGATATTGAAATGATGATGGGGGTAGGCAATATTACTGAATTGACTCACGCTGATACGGCAGGCATGAATGCCTTGTTGTTGGGTATTTGTTCAGAACTGGATATTAACAATATTTTGGCCACCGAGGTAAGCAAGCATGCGTGTCGAGCTATTAAGGAAGCGGATTTGGCGAGGCGTATCCTCTTTGCAGCAAAAGAATATGACACCTTGCCCAAGCATATTGATAGCGGCTTGATGGCGTTACATGAGACGTCACCTTTTCCTTATTCATTGGACGAAATCAAGGAGTTGGCCGAACAAATTTCAGACCCCAGTTATCGTATTCAAACCAGTGCTGAAGGTGTGCATATTTTTAACCGGGATGGTCTGCATAGTGCTACCGATCCGTTTGAGTTATTTCCCAAACTGCAAGTTGACACCGATGGTGGGCACGCCTTTTATTTGGGTGTTGAGCTTGCTCGTGCTGAAATAGCCTGGCAATTAGGCAAGCGTTTTACGCAGGATCAGGCGCTTAAGTGGGGCTGCGCGACTGATTATGCAGAAGAAACCGTTGATTTACACAGCTTTAAACCTGCCGGAACTACTTTACAAAAATCAAAATGATTCAAGAAACCATCGTTACTACCCAGAATAATTCTGGCATTGTGCACATTGCGCCCATGGGCATTCATATCAATGGTGATGATATTATCATCCTCCCTTTTCGGCCCTCTACAACACTGGACAATATTCTGGAAAGTAAGGTGGCGGTACTTAATTACTGTGACGATGTGCGTATTTTTGCCGGTTGTTTGACGGGACGGAAGGATTGGCCGTTAAAAGCAGCCAAAACAATTAATGGTCAGGTGCTTCAGTGTGCCTTGGCGCATACTGAGCTTGAGTTGCTACATATTGAAGATGACACTACGCGACCAAAATTGTTTTGCAAAGTGGTACATATGGGTAATCATGCTCCTTTTTCGGGCTTTAATCGTGCGCAGTATTCAGTTTTGGAAGTGGCTATTTTAATCAGTCGCTTGGATTGGTTGCCGTTGGAAAAAATAGAATCTGAAATTGCCTATTTGCGCATTGGTTTTGATAAAACGGCAGGTGATAGAGAGTTGGAGGCATGGGCTTGGCTGATGACAGTGATTGACGAATTTAAAGAAAAGGTTAGGGCATGACTGGGATGTTGGCCAGTGTTAACAGCCTTACAGAGGCCTTGCTGGTGTTAAATGCAGAGGTTGATATTATTGATCTTAAACAACCAGAGCAGGGTGCTTTGGGCGCATTGGAGGTTGCTGACGTTAAAAAGATTGTTGCTGAAATTGCCGGCCGTTGTCCGGTTAGCGCAACCATTGGTGATTTGCCGATGCAGCCTGAATTGGTTTTTAATGCGGTTAAAGCTATGTCTGAAACTGGTGTTGATTATATAAAAATAGGTTTTTTCCCGGGTGATGATTGGCAGGGGACGGTAAATAAATTAGCGGAATTAACCGGACAAAATCATGCTTTAATCGCCGTTTTGTTTGCTGACACCCAATTTGATTTTGCTATTATAAGTCTATTGAAAGTGGCTGGTTTTAAAGGCGTAATGCTGGATACCATGAATAAAAAAAGCGGCGCATTACTTCAAGTGATGTCAATGGCAAAGATTGTCGGGTTTATTGCTCAAGTGAAAAAACTGGAGTTAATGTGTGGTTTGGCCGGATCATTAAGGCTCGAAGATATCCCTGTGTTATTACCTAACAAAGTCGATTATTTGGGTTTTAGAGGTGCTTTATGTCAGGCAGGAAATCGAGTGGGACAGTTAAATAAACAAGCTGTTATGCAGATTAAAGAATCAATTCAGTGTGTTGGGTGCTAATATTTGGTTATCTAAAAAGGGGACAGATATCTTTGTTAATTCATAGTGCAGTTGAAAAATTCGATACTATTGCGTCCATTAGCTTTAGCTCTGTACATGGCAGTGTCCGCCTGTTGCAGGATTACTTCAGTGCTTTTGTTTTGATCTGGAAACAAGGCTATTCCAATACTGGTTGAAATATGATGATGGCATTGATCCAGTATGACAGGTTTATTTAGCGCATCTTTTATTTTATTGGCAACAGTCCATGCTTGCTCATTGGCCGTATTGGCTTGTTCTGTATTGGCATGCAGCAGGATAACAAATTCATCGCCACCTAAACGGGCAGGCGTATCTTCTTCTCGAAGCACTGAAAGCAGGCGGTTTGCTACTTGAACAAGTAACTGGTCACCAATAAGATGTCCTTTTGTGTCGTTTAGGTATTTAAAATGATCTAAATCTAAAAATATAACGGCACCAAATTGCTTATGCCTTTTTGCGGTCGCCAGTTCTTGATCAAACCTATTTAGTAATAAGCGACGATTCGGTAATTTGGTTAAAGCGTCATAAAAAGCCATGTCATAGATTGTATTTTCAGCCAGTTTTTTTTCAGTAATGTCTGAAAACACACAGACAAAATGACTCACTTCGCCGGCATCATTTTTGATTGCCGTAATGGTTTGCCATTCAGGATAAATTTCACCATTTTCCTTTTGATTCCATATTTCACCTTCAAAGCGTCCATTTACTGTTAATTGCTCCTTTATATTTTTATAAAATAACGGATCATTTTGGTTGAAGTTAGATGTTAGGGCGTTTTTTCCTATGACTTGCTCTTGAGAATAGCCGGTAATTTCTGTAAAGGCTTTGTTGACTTGAATTATATTAAAGTTTTTATCAGTAATCATGATGCCTTTATGGCTTTCAAATGCGGTTGCCGCCATACGTAATTGTTCTGCAGCTTTTTTTTTCTGACTGATATTGGCCATAGAATAGTTTATTAACTTTACAAATAGTGGAGTAAACACAATAAGATTTATGTAATCTGCGATCCAAAAGGTGAAAAAGAACGAGTCGGGTTTTCTTTTATAATTATGTCTGCTAAAAACAGCCAGTAAACATGCGCTACAGATGCTAAGAAAGCGCAAACAGGCTCTACAAAGAGGCATAAATATAGATAGCAGTCTATGATGGATCCTGCTAGCGTGTAGAGTATGTTTTTTTAACTAAGACATAGCCTAACAGCACACTTATGGCGACATTAGTTCCGATAAGAAACAAAAACATCAAAAATCAAGTCCTGATTCCAATAAAATCGAATAGCCAAGAATTTCATAGGCGAAATTCAATGCTGTAAGAAACATTATCAATACAGGTGGCTCCTTTATGTCTTATGATTATAAACAATAGGCGCACCAATTTATGGGACGTTTTTAATTAGAAGGCCTATTAACTCAAGGAGAAGTTTTTTGTTCTTTTAACATTTACTTGTTTCACCAAAATAAGCATAGACTAGTCAGCAATTTATTGAAGAGTAACTTTGTTGTTGAAGTGTGATTTAACTCCTTAACAATTTAACTCGGATCATTAAGAGCTATGACGTATAATTAATAACTAACTGCAACTATTAAAAGATCTAGCATATGTCAATTAGCCTTAGAAAAATCACTCATCAAGTTTTAATCGGCGATGTTAAAGTGGGTGGAGGTGCACCTATCGTTGTTCAATCAATGACTAATACTGATACCGTTAATGTGCCTGCAACTGTTAATCAAATTATAGAATTAGCTACCGCAGGTTCGGAGATAGTTCGTATTACGGTTAACTCGGAAGAGGCGGCAAAAGCAGTTGCCGAGATTCGTAATACCTTAAACCAGAAAGGTTGTACGGTTCCGATTGTGGGTGACTTTCACTTTAACGGTCATAAATTACTTGAGAAATATCCGGATTGCGCAGCAGCGTTGGACAAATATCGCATCAATCCAGGTAATGTCGGTCGGGGTAAGAGTCGCGACCCACAATTTCAACAAATGATTGAGTTTGCTTGTCAGTATGATAAACCTGTCCGTATTGGTGTTAATGGTGGCAGCTTAGACCAGGCAGTATTAACTCGATTACTGGATGAAAACAGATTGTTAAAACATCCGGAACCTTTACCTGCCATTACACGTAAAGCCATAGTATTGTCTGCACTTGAAAGTGCAGCTAAGGCAGAAGAAATAGGTTTGGCGAAAAACAAGATCATACTTTCTTGCAAGATTAGTAATGTGCAGGAACTGATTAATATTTATCAAGATTTAGCCAGTCGTTGTGATTATGCCTTGCATTTGGGTCTTACTGAAGCGGGCATGGGTTCTAAGGGCATTGTTTCATCTGCGGCTGCATTGTCAGTATTAATGCAACAAGGTATTGGTGACACTATTCGGATTTCTTTAACACCTGAACCTGGTGCGTCCAGAACTCAGGAAGTTATAGTGGGTCAGGAAATACTCCAGACCATGGGTTTTCGCTCATTTACCCCGATGGTTATTTCTTGTCCAGGTTGCGGCCGTACGACCAGTGATTATTTTCAAAAACTGGCAATGGATATTCAAACTTATTTGCGTGATCAAATGCCTGTATGGCGGACCCAATATCCTGGCGTTGAAACGATGGAAATTGCTGTGATGGGTTGTGTGGTTAACGGTCCTGGGGAAAGTAAAAGTGCAAACATTGGAATTAGTTTACCCGGCACAGGTGAAACACCAGTAGCGCCTGTTTATGAAGATGGCGAGAAAACAGTTACTCTTAAGGGTGACAGAATTGCTGAAGAATTTCAGGAAATAGTACAACGCTATATAGAATCGCATTACGCGGCATAAAAAGACTTTAATTAATAAAAAATCATGAGTAATTTACCTAAGTGCCCAAAGTGTGGTTCAGAATACACTTATAGCGATGGTGCTATGTATATTTGTCCGGAATGCTCACATGAATGGCCACAAGACCATCAAGCAGAAAATACAAGTGATATTCGCATTATCAAGGATTCAAATGGTAATGAGTTACAGGATGGTGATACTGTTACTGTCATTAAAGACCTTAAGGTTAAGGGTTCGTCTTTGGTGGTTAAAGTTGGGACAAAAGTTAAGAATATCCGGCTAATAGAGGGTGACCATGATATTGATTGTAAAATTGATGGTATTGGAGCTATGAAGCTTAAGTCAGAGTTTGTAAAGAAGGTTTAACTGGCTTACATCTGGCAGTATAGTGATAAGCATTGGTATAACCCTATTCTGAGGATGAATGATTTCTTAGTTGGATCTGTGAGATTGGGTTTGGATTACTATTTTTTTAGAGGTAAGAAGTTTAGTTAGTCTTTTTGGTCTTGTGAATCTGAAGGATTAACAATGGTTGGCGTCCTGCGTTTGCCAATATTCTTCTGGTCTCTGTGGCGGATCTTAATTTTTTCTGCCACCACTTTTTTAGGCTCTATCTTCTTTTTAATGCCGGCAGCTTTTCCGGATGCTTTTAGTTTTTTTGGGCCTTTGTATTTGCCTTCAAGCTCTTTGATGGTGCGGCGTTTAAATTTTTGTTTTAAAAAACGTTCAATTCCTGACATTAAATTCCATTCAGTACTTTTTACCAAGGCTATGGTTAGTCCGAGTTCATCCACACGGCCAGTACGACCAATACGATGTATATAATTGATGCCGTTTCTGGGAACATCAAAATTAATGACCAGATTAATACCTTTTATATCGAGTCCTCTGGCGGCAAGGTCTGTGGCAATCATAACTTTAACTTCACCATCGCGGTAAAGCTCCATCATTCGGTTGCGATCTTTTTGATCCATATCGCCATGGAGAACCCCAACCCGAAGCTTCTGTCCGCGTAGCGGGCCACGTAATGAATCGGCCTGAATTCTACTGTTAGTAAAGACCAGTGCTTTATCGTAGGTTTCATTAAGCAGTAACCAAGCTAATAGTTTTTGTTTGTGGTCATTGTCATCAGCAACGACAATTTGTTGTTCAATATTTCGATGGCCATCATGGAGCGTGTTTAAAGCAACTACCTCATGGTTTTTTAAAACTTTGTCAGCCATTTTGATAACACCAAAATGGGTTAATGTGGCGGAAAAAAGTAAGGTTTGTCTTTGTGTATTGCAACTGTTGGCGATGGTCAATACATCTTCACTAAAGCCCATGTCCAACATCCGGTCAGCTTCATCTAGAATGAGAACATCGAGGTTACTGAAATTGGGTGTTTCCTGCTCCATCAATTCCAGAAGTCGTCCGGGCGTTGCGATTACGATTTCCGTATTTCGTCGGAGCATGTTTTGTTGCAATCTAAAATCATCGCCACCGGTAATAATCCCGACTTTAAGATCAGTAAATTCTGTAAGTTGCTGACATTGATTGAATATTTGTTGCGCAAGTTCACGTGTTGGTGCGAGAACAAGTGCGCGAGTTCCAAATTGTTTGGAAGGTAAAGTGATTAGATGATGCAGTGTCGGCAAAAGGAATGCAGCAGTTTTACCACTACCTGTTTCAGCACTGACTAATAAGTCTTTGTATTCCAGAGCTAGAGGGATAGCTTTTTGCTGAACTGGCGTTGGCAGTTCAAAGCCTAATTTACTGATTGCTATGAGCAGTGGTTTAGCGAGTGAAAAGCTTGAAAATGAGGGGGCAGTATCTGTAATTATAGGGTGCATGAATCTTAAGTTGGTTACTACCTTAGGGCAGATGATGAAAAGCTGTGTCTTTAGGCTATTATAAGCTTTTTGATCTCAAGGCATGATTTAAATTACTCATGTGATTTGTAATACTGGCTATTATCCAGTTGGCTAGATTTACTTACGGGATTTTACCTTGGCATTGCTAATAATGTGTTAAATGGTAAGCTTAGTTAAGCTGTTTGTTAATTCATAAAAAGGGTAGGAGAGATGATACCGATTAGAGATACCGCACCTTGTTATTCAAAACCTTACGTAACGTGGACGATAATTGTTATTTGCAGTAGTATTTTTGTCGCTATGAATCTCATGCCTGATCAAATGGCTATCGATTTATTAAATCGTTTTGGTATGGTGCCTGCCCGTTATTCAGGTTTATATGACAAATTGCCTTTTGACGGGTATTTATCATTCGTAACTAATCTCTTTTTACATTCAAGTTGGATTCACTTACTTCTTAATATCTGGTTTTTGTTTTTTTTATTACTTGTTGATGTTTTTGGTTGTTTCTTCATTTATAGTTTTGATGATCCTTTGTTTTGTGCCATTTCACTCTGTGAATTTCAGAAGTAACTTGTTGATGATTGACGCTTTAAGTCGATGAAATCAAACCCTCAACAAGACCAGCTTCTTTAAAAGCAAGTTTTACTTGAATATAATCAGC
>CAJAHC010000300.1 GCA_903939355.1 uncultured Methylococcaceae bacterium
AACCTATCTATGTGTCTTAAAAAACTTGACCACTACAGAGGTCACCCATGACCTCATTATTTTTTGCAGGTTTTTTTATCTTTCCTGCCTTTATAGGTAAAAGCCACTCTTTATAGTATTTATTGATACCAATAGTATGTTTTTTGGTATCAGTGCCACGAATCAAGATATGTCTATCTGTGAGCGTACGTATAGTGCGGCCAACATTACAGCGGTCAATGCCAGTCATTAACGCTAATTGTGAGTTGCCTATGCTGGCTTCCTTTTTATGGTAACCATAGGTCTTGCGAATAATCGCTAACACGATCTGATACTCACAACGGCTTAACTCCGATTGAAAGAGCGCCTCAAGCAACTCATTGGCAATCGGTGTATAGCCGTTTTCTAACTGTGGGGACGACATAAGCAACGAACAACTAGAGTGTTTTAGCCAAGCGCCTAATGAGTAACCTCTTTTCCAATAGCGGCACATCACTATTTAAAAGGGCTGCATCGATGGCAAAGGCCTCTTCTATATCCAGGGCTTTTTCAATACTGATAGGCCGTTTGCCATTTAGCCACTGTTGCACCATTGTTTGACTCACGCCTACTTTTTTACCAAAACGGGCTTGTGAGATCTTTTGTTCATTTAAATAAATCTGTAAAACTTGCATGCTACCCCCCACCTTAAATTAAAATTCTGTTAGCAAAATAAACTGCACTAAAGAAAGCACTGCAATTTAAATACTCCAAAAGCAACGATTTTTGTAAAATGCCATCTTTGATGTTATTTTGTGTCTAAAGGAGCATAAATGAAATCAGTAAGACGACCCCTAACAGACCTCGAAAATCAGTACCGCGAAAACCTAAACCGCATTTGGAAAGATAAAAAAACTGCACTTAAATTAACACACGAAATAATCGCTAAAAAAGCTGGTTGGAATGGACCTACCGTTTTTTCACAATATTTACGTGGAAAAATGGCCTTAAATATCTCGGCTGTCCTCCGAATAGCCAAAGAGCTGGAAGTCAATCCGACTGAAATAATGCCAGGCATAGCTGATATCCTTCCCGAAGTAAGTAATCATTTAACGCAATTAACACCCAAACAAAAACAAGCTTACTATCTTGCAGAACAAATAATGAATCTGCCTGAAGAACAAATCGATGCCATACTCAGTTTGCCGGCGATAATAAAAACTATAAAAAAGTTGCGAACTTGAAGAAGAGAAAACAATACAAAATAACTTTATAGAAAAAGTATTTTATACATTTGATGGTGTAGTTGATTTGTAACAACTACATAAAGCCACTATAGTAGATTACAGTATATATGGGCTAGATACTGGCTGGGCAAGCCTTGTAACTAGTTGATTTAAAAGCCTTATAAATATTAGTATAGGATTTGTAATCAGCCGGTCAGGAGTTCGAATCCCCTCACTAGCTCCAAATAAATCAAAGGCTTAGGTGTTTTCATCTAGGCCTTTTTTGTGCGTGGCGCCTTTCATAGTGCCTTTAGTCTGGACAATGGTCTGGGCAACGACCATCACTGTAAGTAGATATTGGTTTTAATATTCTGGGCAATACTTGCCAAACAACAACGCAAAAATACCAGTAGCCAAAATATTTATCATCCAATCA
>CAJAHC010000301.1 GCA_903939355.1 uncultured Methylococcaceae bacterium
GCTTGAAGATTTAGTTGCTGCCGCAATTAATGATGCTGTCAACAAAGTAGCCAAACTGAAAAAAGAAAAAATGTCGGATGTAACGGCTGGCATCCCTTTACCTCCCGGATTTAATCTGCCGTTTTAATATGCAAAGAAAAGGCTTGCTTGGGCAGCTAATACAAAATTTTTGCTGCTTGCCTGGTGTTGGTCCTAAATCAGCACAACGTATGGCATTTTATCTGTTGCAGCGAGATCGTATTGGCGCGAAATTATTGGCGGATACATTATTACAAGCAATTAATAACATTCGACATTGCTTACAGTGCCGGACACTTACTGAGGATGATCTTTGTGATATCTGCACTGACACTTCAAGAGATAACTCACTAATTTGCATAGTTGAAAGCCCTTCTGATGTTTGGATTGTCGATCAAGCGACCGCATTTAAAGGTCGCTATTTTGTCCTGCATGGGCGACTATCCCCTCTCGATGGTATAGGTCCAGATGAGCTGGGCCTTGACTTGTTGGAGTCACTACTTTCGAACGGAACTATTAAAGAACTTATCTTAGCGACCAACTCAACAGTCGAAGGTGAAGCCACTGCCTATTTTATTGCAGAAGTCGCAAAAAAACATCAAGTTCAGGCCAGTAGAATAGCCCATGGGGTTCCAATGGGTGGTGAATTAGAATTTACTGACAGCGGTACACTTTCACATGCTTTTAAAGGCCGAAATGAAATTTAAGGAGCAAAGATGACTCATTGTTTGTTTTGCAAAATGGTTTCAGGTGATATTAAACCAAATATAGTTTTCGAAGACGACAACATTCTTGCCTTTAGAGACATAAACCCACAAGCACCAGTTCATATCCTTATTATCCCCAAAGCTCATGTTGCTACCTTAGATGATCTTGATAATACTTTACTTGCCGGCCAATTGGTACAAACTGCTGTTCAGCTGGCTAAAGCCGAAGGCTTATCCGAGGAAGGTTATAGAACCGTCTTTAACTGCAACCAAAAAGGCGGTCAAGAGGTATACCATGTCCATCTACACTTACTAGGTGGCCGACAAATGACTTGGCCACCAGGTTAAAAACAAAGCGGCATATAATCAATCAGTCATAGATTCCAATAATAACAACTGTTGCTCCAAAAATTCTGGTATACGTTGATCCAGCCAATAAATTGGCTTAAACGGTATATTGCCTGCTATAAATCCTACATGCCCTCCCCCTTGAGTAATTTCCAACTGAATAGTAGCTGACAATTCATCTACATCGGGAAGAACTTTTTCGGTCATAAAGGGATCATCAACTGCCTGAATCAATAAAGTAGTAGTGATGGTTATCGACTTAAGGAATTGTCGAGAACTTGAACGCTGATAGTAGTCTTTGACGTCTTTAAAATTATGCAGTCTTGCAACTACCCGATCATCATATTGCCAAAATGACTCAATATCTGACAAATCTCCCAATTGATCAATTCGATTTGCCTCTTGAAACTTTCCAAGTCGCTCTAGGTGTCGTTGCTTTTCTTCGACGTGCTCTTTTAATTCACTGAGCAAGGTTTTTCGATATATTCTGGAAAAACCCGCATCCAGTTTTGTGGCACAAATACTTAATACCAAAGGTACAGAAACAGCAATGGCGGCAAAAAGAGATAAGTTATTACCCTGTTCACCCAACCATTTTAATAAAACATTCCCACCCAACGAAAATCCAACAGCACCAATAGGAGTTTCTGGCTCCCGTTGACGTAACCATTGGTAAAGAAAATGAATGTCTTCCGTCTCACCTGAATGATAACAACGCGCCGAATAATTTAATTCACCACTGCAACCACGAAAATTTAATGCGACACTGCGAAATCCTTTTAACAATAAAGCCTGTTGCAAGCCTCTAATATAAACAGACTGAGAACTTCCGCTTAATCCATGCAATAAAATGATTAACGGCTGATTACCCTCTCCACACCAATCTATATCAATAAAATCATTATCAGGTGTCGTTAATCGCTCGCGCTTTAACTCAATTACCGCTAACGATTTTCGCATTAATGCGGGGTATATCGTTTGCAAGTGAGCGTTACTTAACCACCAAGCCGTTTTAAATTCAGTTTCGATTAACATAACTCGTAGAGTTTCTCGGATTAATCCTGCTTATTAAAAACTACTTTATCAGCGCGCCAGCATAAGACAATTGTCGCCAAGCCTCATATAAGACTATAGAGACGGTATTGGACAAGTTTAGGCTTCGACTTTCTGACTGCATAGGTAAATATAAACATCTATCTTCACCCATCTCCGAGAGAATATTAGCTGGAATACCCCTCGTTTCTGGCCCAAACAAAAAGGCATCCTCATCCTGAAAAGCTACATCACTCACTATTTTTTTAGCCTTAGTAGTTAATGCAAAAATACGCTCTGGCTTAACTGCGAGAATAAAAGCATCCAACGACGTGTGCTCTTTAACAGCCACCCACTCATGATAATCCAAACCCGCTCTGCGCAATTTTTTATCATCTAACTGAAAACCCAACGGTTTAATTAAGTGAAGTTGCGCACCGGCATTTGCACATAAGCGGATTATATTACCGGTATTTGCCGGAATTTCAGGCTCAAATAAAACAATATGGAACATTATCAGTTATTGTTAATCAACACTGACTGGTGTGAGCTTCCACAATTCATTATTGTATTCAGTTATAGTTCTATCAGCAGAAAATTTGCCACTATTTGCACAATTTATAATACTCATTTTTGTCCATCGATCTTTATCTTTATAAGCTATTTCTACTCGTTTTTGAGCATCTACAAAGCTACGAAAATCGGCAATAGTAACCCAAGGATCGTGCGGACTTTTTAAAGAACCGACTATACCATCAAAAATACCCTCTTCAAATTGGTTAAAATGTCCGGATTCCAAAAGATTGATCACTCTTTTAAGATCCTCATCTTGATTGATCATTGCAACCGGGTCATAGTGATGACGTAACTCTTCAACCTGATCTTCAGTCAAGCCAAAAAGGAAAAAATTGTCATCACCCACCTCTTCACGAATTTCAATATTAGCACCATCCAAAGTTCCAATAGTTAAGGCTCCATTCATCATAAATTTCATGTTACCAGTACCAGAAGCTTCTTTTCCTGCTGTTGAAATCTGTTCGGAAAGATCAGCGCCCGGGCAAATTTTTTCCATCCCGGAAACACGATAATTTGGTAAGAAAACAAGTTTTAATTTATCTCCCACATCTGGATCATGATCAATTACATCAGCAACATTATTGATTAATTTAATAATCCTCTTCGCCATAAAATAACCTGGGGCCGCTTTACCCCCGATTAAGACACACCGATCTGTCCAATTGGATGTGTCACCCCGCTTAATGCGGTCATAAAGATGGATTACATGCAGTACGTTTAACAACTGACGCTTATACTCATGAATACGCTTAACTTGCACATCAAACAAGGCATTAACGTTAACATCTATATCCAACTCCTGCTTTTTGTAATCAATAAGCTTTTGCTTGGCACCCTGCTGAACGCTATACCAGCGTTTACAAAATTCTTTATCGTCAACATAAAGTTCAAGTCTTTTTAATAAGGACAAATCCCTTATCCAACCATCACCAATTGTTTCTGTAATTAACTCAGCTAACTCAGGATTACAAGCTGCTAACCAACGACGGGGGGTAACTCCATTCGTTTTATTATTAAATTTCTTTGGCCATAACTCATAAAAACCATGAAATAAGCCCTGCTGTAATAATTTTGAATGTAATTCTGCAACCCCATTAACAGAATAACTGCCAACTATCGCCAAATAAGCCATCCTGACTTGCTGCTCAGCCCCCTCTTCTATCAAAGACATTCTAGCAATACGTGCTTTGTCTCCTGGCCAACGTGCAGAAACTTCCGCCAGAAAATGGGCGTTAATCTCAAAGATGATCTCCATTAATCGAGGCAACAACTGTTTGAACAGGGTAACAGACCAACGTTCAAGTGCTTCCGGCAACAGTGTATGGTTAGTATAAGCCATGGTATTACTGGTAATTGACCAAGCTTGATTCCAAGTCAAACCATGAATATCCATCAATAAACGCATTAATTCTGCCACGGCAATACTGGGATGGGTGTCATTTAATTGAAAACAATTTTTAGCTGTAAAATTAGTAAAATCATGCCCATGTCGACCTATCCAAAGTTCCAGTACATCCTGTAAACTGGCTGAGGCCAATAAATACTGTTGACGTAAGCGCAATGCTTTGCCATTTTCATTGGCATCATTCGGATAGAGCACCATAGTAATATTTTCAGCAACATTTTTTGCCGCAACCGATTCAGCATAGTCACCAGCATTAAACTCTTTTAAATCAAATTCTTCCGTTGCTGTCGCTTTCCATAAACGCAACGTATTTACTGTACCATTTTGATAACCTGGAATCGGCGTATCAAACGGAACTGCAAGTATATCGTGAGTGTCCACCCAACAGACTCGTGTATGTCCATTTTCATCAATGTGTCTCTCTGTACGCCCACCAAACTTGATACGTTGGGTATATTCAAGTCGCTGTATCTCCCAAATATTACCATTACGAAGCCAATGATCAGGCTCTTCTACCTGTTCACCATTAATAATGCTTTGAGAAAACATCCCATATTCATAACGTAAACCGTATCCCGTTACAGGGAGTTGTAACGTTGCACAACTATCTATAAAACAAGCAGCTAACCTCCCTAAACCGCCATTCCCAAGACCTGCATCAGCCTCGGTTTCAATTAACTCCTCAAGATCCAAACCTAGATCATACGCGGCTTGAGAAACGGCATCATGGACACCCAAATTCAACATCGCGTTACTAAGCGTTCTACCCATCAGAAATTCCATTGATAAATAATAGGCTTTTTTACAATCTTGCTGCTTGTAAGCGTTATAGGTTTTTTTCCAACGCTCCGTCAGTCGATCACTAATAACCAAGGACAAAGCCTCATAGACATAATGTACTGATTTACAACTTTCATCTCTACCCAGTCTGTGGCCATAATAGCGCTTAATGTCAGCTTCAATATCTTTTACAGTCATACCAAGATCAGGTAATAAAGAAATTGAATTGATCGGCTGGCTTTTTTTAAATCGTCTATGTGGCATAGTTTTCTAAATTAGTTATCTTTTAATCTGTAAAAATATTCTAGCCTATTAAGGCTAGAATATCGCCCTTTAAAATTTATTTTATGGGTGCATCAAAGAGATAAAATCCCCATGTTGGCTCATACCTATTCAGTCAAACAAAACTGCATCTTACTCAATTCGGTAGGGATCCATATAAACAGAATAAACCTGTCGACCCATCAATAAAACCTTGCCGTTATATCGCTCATTGCCGGTCGATGAAAACTCAAAAACAAATGATCGTTGTAACCGTAACTTCTGCAAGCGATCTCTTTTTAACCTCATACTACTCAGAGCAACATAGTCATCCAACATTTGTACATCTATTAAACGACAACGAGCTATGGCTGCTTTAAGTGCAACTTCTTTTGCTTTCTGAGCGTTATGCCAGTAGCCATATAGCAAACACATAAAAACTATTAAAATGATATCATTTAGCATAATTTAGGATTTGATTAAAACCACTTTGACCCACCCTACCGGAAATGTTTACGTCCTACCAAAATTCAAGCCTATTAATATGACTAAATTAAGTCTGAACCTATAACATTCTTTAAATTAAGAGTCAGTTATGAATCTTAAATATTTTTTACTTAAACCAAAACAGGAATAGTAAGTTATAACAATGATGGAAAAACCTTATGGAAATTAAATTAAGCACAATTGAAATCAAGCCAAAATCAATTCACAAGTATTCTTTAATTTGGCTACATGGACTTGGCGCAGATGGGCATGATTTCGAAGGTATAATTCCCCAACTTCATTTGAATGCAGAAGCTAACATCCACTTTATTTTTCCCAATGCACCTATTCAGGCCGTTACGATTAATGCTGGAATGAAAATGCGCGCTTGGTACGATATTTTAGAAATGTCACTAAATCGTAAAGTCGATATACCTGGCATTTACCAATCGGTAAGCCTCCTGGAACAACTTATTAAGCAAGAAATGACTAACGGCATACCATCCGAACATATTTTACTCGCTGGCTTTTCTCAAGGTGGCGTAATTGCTCTACATGCCGGCCTAAGTTTTACGCATAAACTGGCAGGAATTATCGCACTATCGACCTACTTTCCGACCATAGAAAAATTTCAAACTGAAATCTCAATCGCAAACCATAAAACCCCAATATTTATGGCTCATGGGACAATGGATTCCATTGTAGCGATAGAATCAGGAAAATCAGTATTTAATACGCTGAATGACTTGCAATACCATATAGAATGGCATGAATATGTTATGGAGCACTCAGTTTGCAAGGATGAAATAAACCATATTTCATCCTATATTAATGAGATTTTTTGTTAACTTAATGTAAGTGAATAAACTATACCACTTCTTAACGAACATAAAAAAGGGCGTGCTGATTAGACACGCCCTTTTTCAAATCAGAAACTTAAGCTTTAATAGCATCAGCCACTTCATTAAATGCTTCCACTCTTAACTTACCCACTTTTACCAGATCGATACCTGTATCAACCATCATTTTACAAAGTCCTGGCGTTTTGTAGATGATAAAACAAAGATAACCTACCACTGGAACAGCAATTAAAGCACCTATAAAACCATGAATCCCAAACACACCCATCAATTTTATTAGCAAAGCAATCGCATCAAGTGGCAGTAAAACCATTGCACCAAAATAAACTATTACCGTGAATATAAATACTACAAAAACTACAAACTGAAGTAGTCTTACCAACGCAACATTAACTTTTTTCATAATGACTTTCAATTTCCTAATAACTTTAAGAGGTCTTCTAAAATCAGTAAAATTTACTGACTGTATCAATTTTTGTCAAAAAACCTTACTTTCTAAGACTTAAAATTATACCTTAAAGCTATTAAATTACTTCATTTTTCTTCTTTTTAAGAAAAAACCGATACACAATAGCTCCAGTAACAAAACCGCCTAAATGCGCCCACCAAGCGACACTTACCACCGTTCCCTCAAATACAATTGAGGTTGTAGCGTTATACAATTGTAACAACACCCACAAACCCAAAAAAGCGATAGCCGGCACTTGAAATACAATCGGAGGAAAAAAAACAATTACTGATTCAAGCGGATATAAAAAATAATAAGCCGCCAAGACCCCTGCTATAGCGCCTGATGCACCAACAACCGGAATCTGGAGGGCTGGATCAAAATACCATTGCAAAAGTGTCGCAAAAAATCCACACAGTAGATAGAACATTAAAAAAGGCAATCGCCCCATCCTATCTTCTACATTATCTGCAAATATCCACAAAAACCAGATATTAAGAAGTAAGTGAATCCAACTTGAATGTAAAAAGAGATTAGTTACGAA
>CAJAHC010000302.1 GCA_903939355.1 uncultured Methylococcaceae bacterium
CCCCACGGTTATCCTGTTGCCGTTGTCGATGAATTTACTTCACAACCTTCTAAGGCTTTCTCAAATATAACGGCTACTCCAAAAGCTTTGTTAGACCGGAACAGAGAGTTAATGATTGTTTGGAGTAAATCAACCCCAGTTCCACTTATATCAAAACCAATAACAAATGAAGTGGAGGCTAATACACGTGCGCCTCAATAATTATGCAGGCTTCTTTCGGATTATAATAAGTTTGATCTTGGCTATGTGCTTAAGAATTGCTCCTTGGCCTGGAGCACTGGCTACGTTTAATCCTGATTGGGTACTGCTCTTTCTTATTTACTGGTCATTAGCCCAGCCTGAGCATGTGGGAATATTCCATGCTTGGGCATTTGGCATACTTGTTGATGTATTAACGGGAAGATTATTGGGGCAGTATGCATTAGCTTATTCTGTCATTATTTATATATGCCTTAAGTTCCACAAACGTTTAAGACAGTTTCCTCTTATCCAGCAAGGTTTATTTATATTTTTTTGCTTACTATTGTCGCAATTATTACTTTTTTTCGTAAAGAATCTTCAAAGTCCAGCTCAACTCCACGCTTCTTTCTGGTTGCCAGTCATCACAGGAACATTATGTTGGCCAATTGTTCATGGCGCCCTACGTTTTGTTCGCTTGTCACGACGTGTTAGCTAGAGTCCGCTTTAACGTATGTCTGATATTTACTTTATAAAAGATCATTCATTAGAGATTCGCTTTTTTTTAGGTCGTATCGTTGCGGCTTTAATTGTCATCATTATATTAACAACTGGTTTAATTGTTCGTTTGATTTACTTGCAAATTGTTGGTAACGAGCATTATTCATTGTTGGCAAAAGAAAATAGTATCAAAATTGTTCCTTTGGTCCCTACTCGAGGCATGATCTTCGATAGGCATGGAAAAGTGTTGGCTGAGAATACACCCTCCTACAGTTTGGAAATCATCCCGGAACAAGTCAAGAATATGGATGATACCTTGCTTAGATTACAAAAATTACTCAATATATCTAATGAAGAAGTTGAGCAATTTCAAAAGTTACGTAAACGACAAAAACGTTTCGTGAGCACCCCTCTTTTATCAAGTATGAGTGACGAGGAATTGGCCAAGTTTGCTGTAGTCAGGCCTTACTTCTCTGGTGTCGATATACATACACAATTAGTTCGTCATTATCAGTACGGTGAGTTGGCTGCGCATGTTATTGGCTATGTGGGACGTATTAATGAAGCTGAATTAAAGGATTTACCAATAGCTGAATATAGGGGTTCCTCTCATATTGGTAAGCTGGGCATAGAACATTCATATGAAAATGAGTTGCACGGTAAAACTGGTTATGCGGAAATAGAAACTAATGTGCAGGCTCGACTTCTTAATACTTTGTATGAGCTTAATCCGGAACCTGGAGCTAATCTTTATTTAAGTTTGGATATTGATTTACAAAAAACAGCTTATGATGCTATGGCTGGTTTTAATGGTGCTGTTGTCGCCATTGATATAAAAACTGGTGGTGTTCTGGTATTCGTTAGTCGTCCGGGATTTGATCCAAATCCTTTTGTAATTGGTATAGCAAATGAGGCCTACCAAGCATTACAGTCATCAGTCAATCAACCACTTTATAATCGTGCTTTACGTGGATTATATCCCCCGGGATCAACAATTAAACCATTTGTCGCCCTTGCCGGACTTGAATATGAGGCAATAAGTGCAGAGCAAAAACTTCACTGCCCGGGATATTATCAACTACCTGGAGTGATTCATAAATATAGAGATTGGAAAAAGGGCGGGCATGGTTCGGTTGATTTGAATCAGGCGCTCACTGAGTCGTGCGATGTTTATTTTTATCGTTTGGCAGCTACGCTGGGGATAGATAATATGTACAATTTTTTAAAAAAATTTGGTTTTGGTGAAAAGTCTGGGATAGATTTGACGGGTGAAAAATTGGGATTGTTGCCATCTCGCGAATGGAAGCGTGAGCAAAAAAATCAAGCATGGTATCCAGGCGAAACCTTAATTACCGGGATAGGGCAGGGTTATCTTCAAGTTACTCCGCTACAATTAGCCAAAGCTACGGCAACGCTGGCGAACAAAGGCCAGGTTATTACTCCCTTTCTAGTAGATAAAATTGTTAACTCAAAAGGAACGCGTGCAGAACTTAATCTTGGTGGCAACAGTATTGCACTGAATCCAATTAATGTTAATACTGTTATTGACGGCATGATAAATGTAGTACATGGCGCTCATGGTACGGCTAAGGGAATTAATAAAAATATCAGTTATCAAATTGCAGGTAAAACGGGAACCGCCCAAGTTATGGGAATTAAACAAGGTGCAAAATACAATGAAAACAACATAGATTTTAAGTTTCGTGATCATGCGCTATTCATTTCTTTCGCCCCAGCAAATGATCCTAAAATTGCCGTTGCAGTTGTTGTGGAAAATGGTGGTCATGGTGGTTCAGTTGCGGCACCAATTGCAGGGCAGGTAATTAAGCAATTTTTACAGGATAGTGATGAAAATTGAACTACGCCATGAACAATTTGAAACGCCCTCAATGCTCGGCAATTTTCTTAGGAAACTCCACATAGATATTCCATTATTCATAGGGTTGCTCCTTATTTCGATAATCAGCTTATTAATTCTTTATAGTGCAGGCGGTCAGGATATGGACGTACTTGTAAGACAACTAAGTCGTGTTGGTTTAGCTTTTTTACTTATGACGGTGTTAGCACATATAGATCCTTATCAATTTAAGCGCTATTCCACTTTATTATTTGGTCTTGGTGTATTGCTGCTGATTGCAGTATTAGTTATGGGTCAAATAGGGAAAGGAGCGCAACGATGGTTGGAGTTGGGTTTTTTTAGATTTCAGCCTTCTGAAATGATTAAAATTACCACGCCTATGATGATCGCTTGGTATTTGGCAGAGTATCCATTGCCACCTAAATCAAAACAATTTTTTATTGCAATAATTCTTATTGCTGTCCCTACTCTTTTAATTGCCAAGCAACCTGATTTGGGTACTGCCTTGTTAGTAGCTAGCTCAGGTGCGGGTGTTTTGTTTTTTGCAGGAATTTCTTGGCGATTTATGGCGGCGGTCTGTGTGACATTGGCATCGTTAACTCCCATCATCTGGCATTTTATGCATGGTTACCAGCGTGATCGAGTGCTCACTTTTTTAAGCCCTGAAGCTGATCCATTGGGTAGAGGGTATCATATCATTCAATCAAAAATAGCTATTGGTTCGGGAGGTATTTATGGCAAAGGCTGGTTAGGCAGTACTCAATCGGAACTGGAGTTTTTACCTGAGAGTTCTACAGACTTTATATTTGCTGTATTTGCAGAGGAGTTTGGTTTGGCTGGTTGCTTGGGACTTTTGACATTATATTTGTTGATTATTGCACGGTGTTTATATATAGCATCCCAAGCCCAAAATACTTATAGTCGTTTGTTGGCGAGTAGTCTGGCATTTACTTTTTTTGTGTATGTTTTTGTTAATATCGGCATGGTCATTGGTGTTCTTCCAGTTGTAGGGGTTCCTTTGCCTTTAATCAGTTATGGAGGAACCTCAATTGTTACATTGCTAGCTGGATTTGGTATTTTAATGTCAATTCATACACATAAAGCTTCTCAATAATATTTATGATGTTCCTGCTCAAAAATTACAATTTAACTCTGCGGATGGTTTTTTTGCCCTTGTGTTTTTTACTTGTTTCTTGTGTCAGTAATATTAAAGATACGAACTTGGTTAATGTTTTTATCAACAGAATGGTAGCGAGTTATAGCTTTGATAAAAAAGAGCTTAATGAGTTGTTTCAGACTGTTGAGATAAAGGAGGATATTATAAAAAAAGTATCTTCTCCTGCAGAAGCGATGCCTTGGTATAAGTATCGCAAAATATTCATGACAGATGCTCGTATTAATGGCGGGATTAAGTTTTGGCAAGAAAATCAATCTAC
>CAJAHC010000303.1 GCA_903939355.1 uncultured Methylococcaceae bacterium
ATATTACATTATCGCGACAAGCCTTAAAAAATGTTTACAGATATAATAAGCAATCTATATGGAGTCGTTTCATCAACGACTACAGAAAAATACTCTATGTCTTGGGAATTTCTCCCGCAGCATTAACATAGGTGTGGTCTTAGCAAGTAAAGTGTTCTCTTTAGTCCTTATAGGTATTTATACAGATAGTTATTTTTTGTCTTAAGACCTATCGTTATCGTGGGGCTTAAATTAGTGATATTTGCGATGAATGGCTACAAACGACTCAAACCAGCCATACGAATATGAATTTAGGCTTCTCTGAACCGGACATTCATGACGAATTGCAGTTCGGAAATAATATGCCTTATGTGTTGCCTTTAACGGGTAAAAGGTTCAATTGGTTTTTTAAATTGATCACAACCAGTTAACTTTCAAAATAATCCAGTTAAAAATTTTATCGAGATTGAACTTTTTGAGTGATCCTCGGAATTAACTATTGACGGACAAATTATTCTTACTGAAATTTTTTAGTTATTTTTACTTTGTCTTTTTGTCCATAATTAAATAAATGAGGTTACGCAATGAATTCAAAACAATCTATTTTATCAACGCTTTCTTGCCTTCTGTTTTTCTGTTTGGTGGCTAATGCAAGTGCAGGCGATGTATTGACTTGCGAAAAAACAAACAAACCCGCACGATCAAGAGCATCAGTCGAGGTTGAAGATCTGAAGCCTGGCGTACTGTATACAGCAACAGTTACTTCTGGAAGTAATTCATCATCAGCATCACAAATTGCTGATGCCTTTGGTAATGTTGAAGTTGATTTTGACAGTAATACGAAGGATATTCTGGCTGGGGCGACACCTTTAACGAAGACTTTTATTGTTAAGGGCACGGTAGCCCTTTCAGTAACCACTGGAAGTGTGGAGATTGTAAACACGTCTGCTACCTGCAAAATACGATAAAAGCATTCTCAGCCCCTGAATAGTTTAAAAAAGTTTAGATAATTTTGGGGGCGGTTAGATGATTTAATCTCCTTGAATGAGTAGCCTATTGAAATGAAAAATAGAAAGGAGCATTAATTAAGGGTGGAACATGTAAACAATGCATCAAGATTAACGTCCCCTCAATGACTGTTAATGGCCAATTAAACTGAGCCAGTAAGAGCAAAACTTTCGAACTTTATGCTGTAATATTCATCACCCTAAAGCGGCCTGTCGCGTCCGGCAGCTATTGGCACTCAGTTGCCAGTCAATGTAAGAATTAATGTTGACTAAATTCTAATATTGCCAGATCAAATCTGAACTTTTACACAGTATTCGTATAGACTTATCTCCAAGATAGGCATTTCTTGGCCTTAGCTAAACATTACGACAGAACCGATGTTTCTTATTCAGCGCCGAATCTGTTGGTAGAAACTTCAGGAATGACTCAATGTCCATTATTTATAAAAGAGCAGTGCTCAGTCTTGTCGTATTAGCCATTGCTGTCGGTTTAAATACCGATAAGGTTTACGAAAAATATAAAACAGAAGCATTCAACTTTGCGTTGTGGGGCGATATGCCTTACGCAAAAAATGGGGATGGTTCTAAAATTCAAGCACTAATCGACGACATCAACGCCTCCAATGTCGAATTCAGTGTGTTTGACGGCGACATTAAGGATGGCAGATCGCCTTGCAACGACTGGCAATACACCGATGCTGCAGACCGCTTCAACCGGTTCGAAAAACCAATGGTCTATGTTCCCGGCGACAACGAGTGGAGCGACTGCCACCGCACCAACAACGGCGGTTACAACAATCTGGAAAGACTTAATCATCTCCGTCAGATCATGTTTAACAGTCCAGATAGCTTCGGCCAGAAGAAAATGAAGCTTGAACATCAAGGTGAACTGGGTGGCGAAAATACTGAAAATGTGCGTTGGACGCACGGCAGCGTGGTGTTTGTAGGCTTGAATATGCCCGGCAGTAACAACAATAAAGTGAATGCTGACGACTGCATTTCCGCCAAAAGCACACGCACTCAAACGGACTGCGATGCCGATAATATTGAATACAAGATCCGCGATGCGGCGAACATCAAGTTTGTCAAAGAATCGTTTCAAAAAGCGAAGACTACCAACGCCAGAGGTATAGTTCTCACTATACAGGCCGACCCCAGCTTTGATTTGCCGGAAACGGAAAGCGTTAACGAACGCATTTTGCCCGGATTCGACGGTTACACCCACTTTCTGAATGTTTTGGCGGAAGAGACTGGCCACTTCGTCGGTGAAGTATTACTGGTGCATGGTGACGTGCATTTCTTTAAAGTCGACAAACCGCTTCTCGATCAAGCACATCTAATCAAAAATTTCACGCGGGTAGAAACCTTCGGCAGCCCCAATGTGCATTGGATTAAAGTGTCGGTAAACCCGGAAGGCCGGAATCTGTTTACATTTGAACCGATGATGGTTCGAAGTAATTAGTAACGATTCTGTCGTTTTGTTTTACCTTTTTTATTTTTACTGGGTTTATTATATTGTAGGACAGTCACAGACCATGATTACCAGTGTCTCCAGAGGAGAGTTAGAATATAAAACAAGTAAGGTTAAGGTATGATTGTTATTAATACTCCGCTCATATGCTGTCACCACACATTACTAGTTAGTTATTTATGGATGACGAATTGATCGATCAGATCGAATTTGATGATGAGCCATCAAAAGATGACAACCCCTACGGAAAAAAGAATATATGGAAATGTTCAGTATGCAAATTAAACAGACATGCTGGAAACCATAAGCACTGTTCAAAAGTAACTCAGTTAAAATATAGAAATGATTAGTTAGTTTGTTGCGACAAAAAAAAACGGTTACTTCGTTAACGGGGGAGGTTAGTAAAAGTAACCGCTTGCTGTAATAACTAATAATAATGTGTTTAAGGTCTCCACCTTAAGACGCACTACTGGGACTTAACTAAACAGAATTAGTTCAATTTACAAAAAATAGTATGGTCGTTTTTTAATTGTCTAATGCTTATCTTTGGATCTTTAATTTATTGGCTACTGAGACCTTTGCGCGATGGACCTTTATTAGCCCAACAATAGCTCAAAGATAATTTTTTAGCCCTTTTTACAAAAACCAGCGCTAAATCCAGTTCATTTAATACTGATTAACGGGTTTTTACCCGTCAATTCCCTTTTTTAGGCGCACTGCCCCTGCCTAATCGATAACCCTCGCTTAATATTATGAGCAACACACATCAGTTCTACGCGGGTGCGATTACGTCCTAAGCCAAGATAACGGGCTTTTCCCATGGCGTAATGTAGTTTAAGTACACCAAATACGCGTTCGACAGTACTGCGAACTCCAGCATGTGTTTGGTTAAACCTTTTCTCTACTGTGCTTAAAGGGCGATTACGGTAAGCGCGCTTGATGAGCCTATTTTCAATGCCTCGCTCTGAGAGCCAGTCAGTGTGTGCTTGGCTTTGATAGGCGCTGTCCGCATAAGCCGCTGATTCATTACCCTCAAGTAAGGTAGTGAAGTGATTTGAATCATGCACG
>CAJAHC010000304.1 GCA_903939355.1 uncultured Methylococcaceae bacterium
CGTGCTAATGGGTTAAAAAAGCCAAGACGTTCAATATAACGACCATCACGACCGCTTCTGCTATCCGTTACAACTACGTGATAAAAAGGGCGATTCTTAGCGCCGCCTCTTGAAAGACGAATGGTTACCATCTAATTTCCTCAAAAACGTTTAATCAAAAATTCAATCTGCCTATTTTACGCGATTTTCACTATAAGTGAAGAATAAATTAGAAAGAAACACTCGTTGCGCTAATTTTATATACGCAAATACCTAACCAAAACTGTAAAAACTTATTTCCTCATACCCCTGACATTGCTTTTTATGCCGCGTATCATGTTAGCCATATTGCCAGCCTTAAACTTTTTCATCATTTTTTGCATCATCATAAATTGTTTTAAAATACGATTTACATCCTGCAATTGTTGCCCACAACCGGCAGCAATTCGCTTTTTTCGATTACCTTTTATTAAATCAGGATAGCGTCTTTCCTGCATAGTCATGGAACCAATAACAGCAATTTGACGCGACAACTCCTTATCATTAACCTTATCTTTCATTTCTTGAGGAACGCTATTCATGCCGGGCAACTTGTCCAGCATAGAACTGACACCACCCATTGACTGCATTTGTTGTAACTGCTCACGAAAATCATCTAAATCAAAGGCCTTGCCTTTTTGCATCTTTCGGGCAAATTTTTCAGCTTTTTCCTTATCAACCTTTTGCTCAATCTCTTCAATCAGACTAAGCATATCACCCATACCTAAGATACGGGAGGCAATACGGTCAGGATGAAAAGGCTCTAAGGCATCAGTTTTTTCCCCGACACCAATAAATTTGATAGGCTTACCAGTAACATGCCTTATAGATAGAGCAGCACCACCTCGAGCATCACCATCGGCCTTAGTTAAAATAACACCCGTCAACGGCAAAGCATCATTAAAGGCTTTAGCTGTAATTGCAGCATCTTGCCCCGTCATACTATCAACAACAAATAGTGTTTCGACTGGATTAATTGCCGCATGCAAGGCTTTAATTTCGCCCATCATCTCATCGTCAACATGCAAGCGGCCTGCTGTATCGATAATAATAACATCCAGGAATTTTCGCTTGGCCGCATCAATTGCATTCATGGCTATATCAACAGGATTTTGTGTCAAATCACTATCGATAAACTCTAAACCAACCTCTTTAGCCAACACTTGTAGTTGCTTAATAGCTGCTGGCCGATACACATCAGCACTGACCACACCTACTTTTTTCTTTTGATTCTCTTGCAGCCAACGGCCTAATTTAGCGACTGTAGTAGTCTTACCCGCACCCTGTAAACCTGCCATTAAAATAACAGCCGGGGGGACCGCATTTAAATTAAGACTTTCGTTGGCTAAGCCCATCACCTTAACCAATTCAGACTGAACCAGCTTAATCATGGCTTGACCAGGCGTTAGACTAAATTGCACGTCTTGTCCTAAAGCACCTTCTTTAACACGTTCAATAAAGTCCGTAACAACCGGTAAAGATACATCTGCCTCAAGTAAAGCCACGCGCACCTCACTTAGCGCGTCTTTAATATTATCTTCAGTGAGACGACCTTGTCCCTTAAGTTTTTTAAGGGTAATACTTAATTTATCGGTTAAATTGTCAAACATATCAATGTCTTTATTGTTTAATCTAAGAAAACTACCCGCCAATACAAATGCGCTAGGACTATTTAATCTGGTATATTACCATATCCAATAATACCTTTGCACCAGTTGCAACAACAGAACAATTAATTGCTGTAAATTATGCCAACCGAGCATTACCTGATTTTTTTGCCGGATTTATACTAAAATAAACCCATGAACGTTACTACAATAGCTATTGTATCAATCTGCACCTATCTAATTAGCACGCTGCTAATTATCAAACATATTGACCAAAGTCGCTTACAGCGAACAGCCCTTTATCCAGCCTGGATAGGTGTTTGCGCACACCTTTTTTATACTGTAATTGTTTTTCAACACAATAACGGATTTAACTTTAGTTTTTTTAGCACCGGCTCACTTATTGCCATGATAGTTGCCTTACTTTTATTAATAGCGGCTATTAACAAGCCCGTTGAAATATTAGGCATTGCTATATTTCCCACTGCAGCAATCATGCTAGCACTTGAACTTACGCTTTCTCATACCACACAACTGCTATCCAATTACAACTGGGCAATGAGCACCCACATATTATCGTCCATTATTGCCTTTAGCCTCTTAAACATAGCCGCCCTGCAAGCCATTTTATTAGCACTCCAAAACCAACAATTAAAAAGCCATCCACCGAAGCGCTTTATTCAATCATTACCCCCTTTACAAACCATGGAATCTTTGCTGTTCCAGATGTTAGCTACAGGCATTGTGTTCCTGACAGTATCTCTGACTAGCGGCTTTATATTTATAGAAAATTTATTTGCACAGCACTTGGTACATAAAACCGTTTTATCAATACTGGCATGGATAATATTTACCGGACTTTTAATCGGCAGAACTCGTTATGGCTGGCGCGGACAAACAGCCATACAATGGACATTAATCGGCTTTATATTGCTATTATTAGCCTATTTTGGTAGCAAGCTAGTGTTGGAACTGATCTTGCACCGGTAACATCTATGCAAATTATAGGTGTAAATCACCTTTAAAATTAACCTATATTTCAAGGCATCTGTCGGACTTTTTAGCTCTAAAGGATAAAAAGGTAAAGAGCGATACGATCTTTACTCCATAAGGCAATGCAATTAAGTTAAGTGAACCTATCCAGCTCTTCTTGCTGGGTTTCTAAATTGACATGAGTAAAAAAGGTCGCTGCTACGATAATGCGGCATGCCATTCTCGCCGTATCAAAAAAATCAAATAAAAAAGGGTTCTGTCGCAAAGTTTGTTTTAACGAGTTCGTTTACATCGTTTTAAGTTGTTTCAATATTGATATTAGTAGCATAATAACTCCCTATACTTAGCCATCACAAAATTTTATAACTAATTGGATAGAACAATGAAGCGCATCTTAATTATCACCACTATTGCCCTTGGTACATTAATGATCCAACCACAAGCTGGACCGATTACTAGGATTCTAATGGGAGAAAAAATGGAAAAAGCCGCATCGCAAAAAACCACAACACCTACCCAAAATGCACCTAGTCCCGAGACAAATCCTATATCCACAAAGGCGCCCGCAACTGCGCCCGTTGTAAAAACAGATACAGATTTTGATGATTCAAAAACTAAGTGCGTGGCATTAGGGTTTAAAGATGGAAGTAATAAGTTCAATAATTGCGTCATGACGTTAATGAAATAATTTAGTCAATTGCTAGTTATATTGGTTCTGTCGCAAAGTTTAGCTAAAGTCAGGAAATATCTATCTTGGATGCAAATTTACAGCAGCACTTAACGAGGGTCACTTAAATATACGCTGTTCATTTACAGTTGAGAATTTTTAGAATGCTATAGAATTAAATTTACTGAAGTTTATTGCCAGTTGTGTAATAGTCGTTTAAAACGAGACTTCGTTAAATGAAACAGGAAATATTTGACGAGAATTTGAGCTTATTTGTAGAACAGCAAACGATATGATACAAAAATTGTAGTGGTCAAGTAAAACGAGTTTTCCATATTTTGTGTGAGTGACAGTTAATTCGTGCGAAGGCACTGTCTTCAAATTGAATAGTAAACCTTTTTATTGCTGGCTTCCAATCCCGCAGTGGCATCGTCCATTTTTAACTGCTATTACGCAGCTCTAAATAGAATAATTTCATAACAGCTTCATTAATTGAATTAACGTTTCAACAATATCCTCAACGGTTGGAATGAGAGCCAAATATCAGCCTGCTTAAAAGCGGGGCGCATCTGAAAACGATCAAACCAACTGTCTAAGGGCGATTTTTTTTGAATCAGCCCATATTCACCAATCATTTTTAGTCGCCCACATAAAACCGCAGTCACTATATCCACTGAACTTAATTTTTTTCCAACCAATTGATCATTTGATATAGGAAGCATTTCAAGGTAAGCAAGTACGTTATCGCGTTCAATTTTCAATTTATCTTCACGATTACCTTCAGTAAAGTATGCTAGTCGCTTTTGATTTAATTCAATCTTAGCTTGAACTGCTACTGAATTAGCTGAATATGCCACTTCAGTTTCGAGATTTTTAATTATTTTCTGAAGCATTTTGGGGACGATAACTCGTAATGGAGGAATCGAGATTAGAGCCTTGCCAAAGGTTAGATATTCAATCGAAATGGCATAGTGTGCTTTAACCAATTTTTCGATATCAGGTAAAAACATGGGGTCGGAATCATCCCATTCAATACCCGCTATACTTGCCGCCAACTTTAGTATGGCTTCACTATCAGTCAATACTTGATCACAATCAACCAATGTTGGAACGGTCATCATTGGATTAATAACCTGATACCATGGAGATAATTGCTCTTTAGCAATATGAATATCCATGCGTTTGGACTCAAATGGAATTCTGGCCTCAAGCAAAGCTAAACGACCGATCATGGAATAATAAGATGAAGAAGCGTTATATAGAATCACGCGGGGGTCTCCCATGCTATTTTTTTGATCCTTAATCTGGCCTATCAAGAGCAACGTAGAGTCATTATTGATAAGCAGTAGCTGAATAGACCCATTGATTCTATTAGTCGCTCACCAAAAGTGGGGGGATCACTGACATAAAAAAGCCAAGAAATTACCTAGCATTATTTATTCTAACATCGTTAATAAACTTAAAAGCTATAACTTGTAGTTAACACCAACCTTAGCGGTGGATATCCGGCCTGTCGTTTCGGTGGATGTTTCTGTATTTGCCATATTACTGCAACAGTTGTCTGCATTCGGCGTGTCGATAGTTTAGACTGTTGTGGATGCTAGCTCTCAATCGTTTTGACTAGTCAGTATAAATTTACGCCGAGCTTTCCCATTCGGAATCCAGTCCTTTAAGCTATCTTTTGTAACTATTACCAACCTGCATCGGCTTTTTTCAACACATAAGCGGCTACATTTTCAATATCAGATGCACTGATGGCTCCTAATTTGCCAAAAGCTGGCATAGGTGATTTGCCGTTGGTTACTAACGCAATAATAGCAGCAGATGAATTTCTTTTATTGGCAGTTAAATCTCCTTTACTCAAAGACTTACCCGGTGCGATATGATTCATTCCATGAGCATGACAGCCTGTGCAATTTGCGGTGAATATTTTTTCACCTTTATCTGCATCTGCAGCCATGGAATAACTGGTAAAGCCAA
>CAJAHC010000305.1 GCA_903939355.1 uncultured Methylococcaceae bacterium
GCGTACACGTGAACATTTTGGCCCATTACGAGCTACATTAAGATTGTTATATAACATCAACGATGTCAGTGACAGGGGATCTTTTATTAAAGTCAGATCGATAGAAAATCATTGGTGTGACAATAAATTATTTATTTTTGATGATACCTTATCTCATCAGTCCTTCAATGAAACTGATGGTATTAGGTATTGTCTGTTTGTAGATATTTTGAGGCCCAGTCGATGCAATTTTGTATTGGAATTTTTTGTAAGATCAATTGCTACTGTAACTGAAAAAATAAAATTCATATTCTATAATCATTGGGTACCTTTAAAGTAATGAGACAATATAAATGGTTGTTTTTAACTAAAGTAACCTTTAGAAGAAGCTAAAAAGAGCTCTTTATTCTTTGTTAAAGAGGGATTAAAAAAGTCGAACTTTACCTAAATTATTAGCACCATTATTAATGCGTGTGGTTATGTGCATGTTTATGATGATGGTGGTGGTGAGCAGGTGGTTCTATAGGTGAGCTTGAAGGAGTAATTGGAACTGGGGCGTTAGATGTGGAAGTATTGGTGTTTTGGGGCATGTTTTCACTTACTGCAACAGGGCGAACCGCTTTAACAGCAACACCATATTGATAAACCATCATTGCACCTAAATCAGCACCAAGTAATATTAAAGAACAAAGTAAAGCGGATAATATTAGATGTAAAGTGTTTGCAACTGGCGGAATGATGCCCCCCGTTATTATCCGCCAAGTCGATAAGATTAATGCCAGTATGAGTATAGATACGCCAATATGCTCATGATGTTCCATAATTTCATGTACATTTTCTCCATGTTCCACTGAGTTGGCTGCAATAAATCCGGCAACCACGGTAAATAGACTGCCAATAGTACCAAAATAAAGAAACCAGCTTGCAACTTGGTGCCATTGATGCTTTTTGACTAGGGTTGCAACCAAGTCGACCACAAAAAAAATGGATAAGAAGGCAATAGGGAAATGCACTAGAAGAGGATGGATATTATCTAGGCCAGAAACGCCAGGAAGTACTGAATTTAGAAATTTTTCTGGACTTTGAATTGAAATATTGTCAAAAAAAGTCAATATGCTTGAAATGCTTTCCGCAATAACGACTAGTAGATCGTTGCCACCATGGATTTGGAAAGATAAAAAGTTATTCATCATTAATTAGATTGTTAAGTTAAAGGAGATAATTTAGTTTAAATTTATTTTATTGCAAATAAAAATGAATATGAGTCAATGGTTTGTAACTGCTGGGATATAAAGACAGAGTTTTTTGTAAGTTGGTTTTGTATCAATTCACTATTAAGTATAACGTTGGGCATTCACTGGGAGTTTATTAAAAATCTTGTGTTTAGTAATACCGTAATGTTCGGGATAGAACACTGCACCTAGATATAAACCGTCGGGCGGGGCTGTTAAACCTCCCAGTTTTCGGTTTTTAATCTCAAGTAGTTCTTTTGTCCATTCTACAGTTTGTTTACCTGAACCTATATCAATTAATACGCCGGCTATGTTTCTTACCATATGATGTAAAAAAGCATTAGCCGAGATGTCGATAATGACTTTGTCTTCTTGCCGATAGACATCAATAAAGTACATCGCTCTGCAAGGACTTTTAGATTGGCATCCTTGCGCACGAAAAGACGAAAAATCATGTTTTCCAATTAAATATTGTGCAGCTTGATGCATTGTCAATTCGTTTAAGTGGGTATGACACCAAGTCACTTGATTGCGTAATAATGCCGATTTAATTGGACGATTAAGGATAATATAGCGGTAAAAGCGGGCGATTGCACTATAACGCGCGTGAAAATCATCAATTGCTTCTTTTACCCAAGTAATTCTGACGTCATCTGGCAGGTTGCTGTTACCACCACACATCCAGGCATGAAGGTCACGCTTGGCTGTTACATCAAAATGTACGACCTGTTCCAGAGCATGGACCCCAGCATCTGTTCTGCCTGCGCATTGAACGGTAACTGGATGATTGGCAACTTTAGATAGGGCTTGTTCTAGTACTTGCTGAACATTGCGGTGTCGGGTTTGCCATTGCCATCCTGAAAAGTGACTGCCATCATATTCAATACCTAATACCAATCGTATTTTATTCATGAATATAAGCTTTTATGCCGACAGTTATTTGGTTAAATAAATCTAAAATATCTGCATTTTTCATGCGGATGCAGCCATGTGACTTAGGTTTGCCATTGAAAATCTCGTCAGGACTGCCGTGTATGTAGATATAACGCCAAGTGCTGTCAACTTTACCATAGCGGTTTTTCCCAGGCTCCAAGCCGCCTAACCATAAAATTCTCGATAGTATCCAATCACGTTCCGGATTTTTTTTGCCCAGTTCAGGGTTGTAAATTTCACCGGTTGGTCGTCGGCCAATAAAAACACTTTGTAACGGTTGACTATCGCCAATTTTTGCCCTGATAGCATGCCAACCTCTTGGAGTACATTCACTGCCCAATAATTCACCTACGCCATTTTTTGCTGTGGAAATAGCATAAATCTTTAGTTTTTTGTCATTGATATAGAGGGTAAGTTGTTGTCTGGCGATATTTATATCGAGATAGTCCTTTTCCTTGATGACCATATTATTTATCATGTACTCACTAAGAAATATTTTAAAGATGTAATTTTAATGCCTTGTAATTATACGACAATTGTTGCCTTATTTTTTAAATTATCCTTTCAGTATTTTTTGTGAAAATTGAAATAACTGATCCATCATCTGAAGCCAGTATTTTGTTGATTGCCC
>CAJAHC010000306.1 GCA_903939355.1 uncultured Methylococcaceae bacterium
ACACTTTATTATTTGACATTATGATACAATGTGAGACAGTAAAAAAAACAACAACCCTTTATTTATATGGCTTTCTACTTGGATAATGACTCTTGTTAATACTTAATAAAACACTATATTCTGTTTATCAACAAAACAGAGGTAGCTTGCCTAAAAATGAAGTTAATGGGAAGAATCCATGTTAATCCGAGATATAGCCAGTTATTTAGCAAACTAGATTCAAAAATTAGCCCTGAGCTAATATTGGATGAATAATGCAAAGGTCTCTAAGAATATTAAGTACACCTTTTGTCCGCTATAATTCGCAATTACTAGTCTTAAAAATCAATTAAAAGAAAACCCCATCATGAAAGATTCCCCTCCCCTAACAAACGATCGAGTTTTTCTCAATAGATCACTTGAAGCGACTATTCGTATCGGCTTATTACTCACTATTACTGTCTGGTGCTTTAAGATTGTAGAGCCTTTTATCACTACTATTATTTGGGGCTCCATTATTGCCGTTGCAGCGCATCCATTATATCTTCGTCTCAGAACAACGCTAGGCGAGCGTCACAAACTTGCAGCTACACTTTTTACCATTTCATTTCTAGTTATTTTAATTGCGCCTACAGCCTTACTCACAGACACTTTAATCGATGGTTTAAAGATGCTGGCAGAAAAAATAAGAGATGGTTCACTGTCCATTCCAAAGCCCCCAGAAAATCTTAATAAAATACTCTTTATCGGTGAGCCCTTATCTCAATTCTGGCTACTTGCCTCAGAAAACATTGCTAGTGCTTTACAAGAGTTGACGCCTGCATTCAAGATTATTGGTAGCTGGTTGTTATCAGCGGCAGCTGGTGCAGGCATGGCTATTTTGCATTTTGTGTTTGCCATTATTATCGCAGGCATATTATTAGCTAATTCTGGAGGTAGTAATCGAGCATTGCGCGCTATTACACATAGGCTTGCTAATGAAAAAGGCGGTGATTTTGCCGACCTTGCTGAAACAACAGTCCGTAGTGTTGCCAATGGCATTTTAGGTGTCGCCTTGATTCAAAGCATCCTGGCGGGGCTTGGCTTTATGATTGCCGGAGTACCTGCGGCTGGTCTTTGGGCTTTATTATGCTTAATCTTATCTATCGCTCAGATAGGTATCGCCCCTATCGTAATTCCTATAATAATTTATCTATTTTATACTGCCGACACCTTTACCGCAGTTGCATTCGTAATCTATTACATTCCCCTTGCCTTAATGGATAACATCTTAAAACCAATTTTGCTGGGACGTGGCGTAAAAACACCGATGGCCATTATTTTTATCGGTGCAATTGGTGGACTTCTAAGCTATGGTGTTATAGGCCTCTTCATTGGTGCAGTTATTTTAGCACTTGGCTATGAACTTCTTTTATTATGGCTAAATACCGAATCATTATCTGATTAATTTTCCAAAACCCCCATTAGATTACTAATAGAAAAGATATATCTAATGCTTATTGCTATATTTGATGCAAAATATGGCTTATCTTAAGTTTAAGTCGAGAAACTATGAAAATCGCTATTTTGTCCCGAAACCCTAAGCTCTATTCAACTTCTCGATTGGTTGAGGCCGCAGAAACTTGTGGGCATGAAGTAAGGGTATTGGACGTATTGCGTTGTTATATGAATATAACCTCGCACAACCCATCTATCCATTATCGGGGGGAAGACTTAACTGGATTTGATGCTGTAATTCCTAGAATTGGTGCTTCAGTTACCTTTTACGGCACAGCTGTACTAAGACAATTTGAAATGATGAATGTCTTTCCACTTAACGAATCAGTAGCCATATCACGTTCAAGGGATAAATTAAGGTCAGTCCAATTACTGGCCAGAAAAGGCATTGGTTTACCAGTAACAGGCTTTGCTAATAATCCCGATGATATTGAGGATTTGATATCTCAAGTCGGTGGCGCACCCTTGGTTATTAAATTATTGCAGGGTACACAAGGTATCGGTGTCGTACTGGCAGAAACCCATAATGCGGCTGAAAGTGTGATTCAAGCTTTTATGGGGCTCAATGCTAATATTATGGTGCAGGAATTTATCAAAGAAGCTGGTGGCAGTGATATTAGATGTTTTGTAGTTGGTGATAAAGTAGTTGCTTCAATGAAACGACAAGCTATTGCCGGTGAATTTCGATCCAATCTGCATCGTGGAGGCAGTGCCGAGCTCATTCGTTTAACACCAGAAGAACGATCTACCGCTGTACGTGCAGCAAAGATAATGGGATTAAATGTCTGTGGTGTAGATATGTTGCGATCAAACCATGGCCCCGTCATCATGGAAGTGAATTCATCACCAGGATTACGAGGCATCGAAGCTGCCAGTGGAAAAGATATCGCTCAATTGATTATTCAATTTATTGAAAAACGCTTTGAATCCATGTCAACAGCAAAAGATAAGTCCCCGACAAGAACCCGCACACGAGGTAAAGGTTAATTCTTGTAGTGAAATAAAGTTGCTAATCTTTTTACAGTACAGAAATGACTAACGCAAAAACAAAAGCAATAATCAAAAAAATAGTAAAAATTCCTTTTTTGGTAAGCTCCGCCTTTATCTGCCTGGCTTCAAACAAAAATGCATCTTTACTATTCTCAGCATTAAGTATCCGCTTACATCGCCCCTTAAATGAATGCTTTTCATCATTGGCCTCCTCCTCTGCAATAAGCTCTGCTATAGTCAAATAAAGACCACCGCAAGAAGGACATTTCTTGTCAGAATTTTTACGCTCAAGACCACAAGATTGACATACTTTCATTGCTCACCCAATTAAATTATTTTTATCTGTAAATTTCTTTTGAGCTAATCTAGATAATTGCAATATAAATAAACCCAATGCGACTTTTTATTCATCACGTCGCTACTCTTACTTTTTATTTTATTTTTATGTGCCTTACTTTTAAACAAGCAAACTCACCATAAAAAATGGTCTGATCTTGTATTTTTCTACAAAATAGAATTACAGTGCTAAAATTAGCATCATAGTTATCATATTCTAATCTTAACATGCTCCACGAAATCAATGACGATCGAGTGTAAAGACAATATATAAAATAAACTATTTTTAACTTATATCAGTTCACAATTACTGATTTGCTATCAGTAATTTTCTGGGCATCGCTAACCATTTGCCCATCTTAAATAATCTCGAAGGAATTGGTCATGCTAGAACTCTATCGCAAACATGTTGAAGAACGTGCTGCTGAAGGCATTGTGCCTATGCCACTCAATGTTGAACAAATGGCAGCCTTGGTTGAATTAATTAAATACCCACCCAAAGGCGAAGAAGAATTCATTCTTAATTTATTAGTTAATCGTGTGCCAGCAGGTGTTGATGAGGCCGCTTTTATTAAGGCAAGTTTTTTGTCAGCCATTACTAAAGGTGAAGTTATTTCCCCGATTTTAACAGCTTCGGATGCAGCAGAATTGTTGGGCACCATGTTGGGTGGCTACAACATCACTCCTTTAATAGAACTCCTCGAT
>CAJAHC010000307.1 GCA_903939355.1 uncultured Methylococcaceae bacterium
GTTACCGTATCTACCCAAGGTAGTGACGAAACTACAGTGTGTATCGTTTGCATATCCACATCAAAAAAACTAGTCATCACCAATGGCTGTAAAACTGTTTTTATTTCATTCTTACTGAGATATTGAAAAACACCCTCAGTTCTTACGTATTTAATTGCTAGAGAGGTTTTTTTAATCGTTAACGATCTGAGACGCCCTCTCGTTTCCTCTTCATACCCGACTAGACCGACCAGAATCAATAAGGCCAATCCGATCACTAAGTGTTTGGTGTCTATATTAGCCATTAGGTAAAACTAGTTTCCAATATACGCCATACCAATTCTTCAAAATTGATACCGGCTTGTTTTGCAGCCATTGGCACTAGACTATGATCAGTCATGCCAGGTACGGTATTAATCTCGATTAATTGATATTGTCCAGAATCATCCATAAATACATCGACTCTTGCCCAACCTTTTGCACCAACCACCTTATTGGCAGTTACTGCCAAGTCCTTAAGAAACTGCTCTTGAGTTTGATTTAAACCAGATGGGCAATGATATTGCGTTGTTGTCGAGTTATATTTTGCTTCGTAATCATAAAAAGTATTTGGAGTTTCAAGACGAATGACGGGTAATGCCTCATTATTCAAAACCGCAACAGTATATTCTTTGCCAGTAACCCAGCTTTCAGCATAAACTTCACAACGAAACTCTAATGCTATTAGCAGTGCTTTAAGTAATTCTTCTCGATTACTTGCTTTGCTCATACCTAAGCTGGAACCTTCCTGAGCAGGTTTGACAATAACAGGAAAGCCGAGGCTTTCAATACAAGCGTCAAGGTCACTTTCATTTTTCAACAAATGCCATTTTGGTGTTACCAGACCATAGCCTTGCCAGCATAATTTTGTTCGAAGTTTATCCATTGTTAACCCAGATGCCATGACTCCACTTCCAGTATAAGGAATACCCATGGTTTCTAGCACACCTTGAAGTACACCATCTTCCCCGCCGCGACCATGAATAATGTTGAACACACGATCTACTTTTATTCCACTTAAGGCTTCGATGAGGTTATCTGTTACATCAATGGCAATTGCATCTACGCCTTTACGAATTAATGCTTCATAAACGGCTGCTCCGCTTCTTAGGGAAACAGCCCTTTCAGCCGCTGAGCCACCCATCAAAACAGCAACACGGCCGAATTTTTCTGGATTATCTTCGGTTTTTTTAAAGTTACCTACCATACATACCTCAGTCTGCAAATCCACACCTTGATGTTCCTTTACTTTTTGTTGTACATGATGAATTAACTGTTCGATATCTGATGCACTAGAATTACCTGTGTTTACGATAAAATTGGCATGCTTTTCGGAAACAGATGCACCTCCAATTGCATACCCTTTTAGTCCTGATTCTTCTATCAAGCGTGCCGCATAATCCCCGTCTGGATTTTTAAATACCGATCCACAACTAGGCTGGTTGGTAGGCTGTGTTTTCGCACGTTTGTCTAAAAAGGATTTTATTTTCTGATAGCTAGCCTCGACATTACCTTTAGGTAATTCTAATTGGCAACTTAAAAACCATTGGTTTTCTATATTTTTTACACAGCGGTAACTTACATTGAAATCTGCACGAGATCTTAACGATATATTTCCCGAAGGATCTACCATTTCTACTTGCTTAACAATGTTCCACATTTCTCCGTCAAAAGCACCGGCGTTCATTTTTAAGGCTCCTCCAATTGTCCCTGGAATGCCTGCTAAAAATTCAGCACCAATTAGACCCTTTTCTGCGCAAAAGCGAGCTACATGAGCACAAGGTATTCCTGCCTCTGCATAAACTAAGCCTTCTTCAGAAAGTTTTATTTCTTTTAGGCGTCCTTTAGTATTAATAACGGTACCTTGTATTCCCCCATCTCTGATTAATAAATTACTACCTAAGCCCATCCAAAATAAAGGTTCAGATGCGGGTAAAGTTTTTAAAAATTCACATAAATCTTGTTTATCAAAAGGAATATATAGGCGTTCAGCTGGGCCTCCTACACGCCAACTAGTATATTTGGCAAGTATTTCATTGTGTAATAATTTACCTTTCATGTGAGCAGGGGCAGTGGAGATGAAACTCTATTTTCTAGGGCTTCAGTGAGTAATTTAGGTAGTTGAGTAGCAAACTGTCCAACATTACCTGCTCCCATAGTCAGAATCACATCTTCTGGTTTGACGATCCCCGCCAAAATGGTTGGTAATTCTTGCCAACCATCAACGAATATTGGATCAACTTGAGCACGCATACGAATAGCACGGCTTAATGCTCTGCCATCGGCACCAGTAATTACCGTTTCACCTGCAGGATATACATCCATTAAAATTAATACGTTTACAGTGGATAATATCTGCACAAAATCTTCAAATAAATCTCGTGTACGTGTATATCGATGCGGTTGGAAAATAATCACCGAACGTCTTTCTGGCCAGGCTTGATGGAGGGCTTCCAGAGTGGCAGAAATTTCTTTTGGGTGATGACCATAGTCATCAACCAGTGTTAATTTTCCACCATCGATAGCTAAGTCACCATTAACCTGAAATCGTCTACCTACACCCTTAAATACAGCAAGACTACTAATGATTGCATCATCAGAAACTGCCAGTTTAGTTGCTACAGCAATAGCGGCTAGTGAATTAAGCATATTATGCCAACCGGGCATATTTAACGTTACACGCAACAATGGATAGTTATCTTTACGCAAAACACTATAAGTTGTGAGCATTCCGTTTTGTGAAATATCTACAGCGCGAATGTCAGCGTCTTCATGAACTCCATATGTAATAACAGGCTTGGATATTTTTGGCAGAATCTCTCTAATACCCTCATCATCAAGACACATCACTGCTAAGCCATAAAAAGGTAGGTGATGTAAAAACTCTATGAACGTATCTTTTAATCTTTGATAATTGTTTTGATATGTTTCCATATGATCTTGGTCTATATTTGTCACGACCGCTATCATTGGTTGAAGATATAAAAAAGAAGCATCGCTTTCATCAGCTTCAGCTACTAAATAGTTCCCCAGTCCTAATTTGGCGTTACTGCCCGAGCTGTTTAAACGACCGCCAATAACAAATGTTGGGTCAAGCCCACCTTCTGCAAGCATACTTGCTGTTAAACTGGTAGTAGTGGTTTTGCCATGTGTGCCTGCAACTGCTATTCCAAAACGAAAACGCATCAACTCAGCAAGCATTTCTGCACGGGGAATTACAGGGATTCTATTTAGATAAGCTTGATCAATTTCTTCATTACTGCGATCTATGGCAGTTGATGCAACTACAACATCAACACTTGTGACATTGTCACGATTATGACCAATAGTAATGTTTACCCCTAAGGTTGCAAGTCGTTCAGTGACTGAACTTTCTTTTATGTCAGAACCTGAAACTACATAGCCGAGATTTGATAAAACTTCTGCTATTCCACTCATGCCAGTACCGCCCACACCAACAAAATGTATGCGTTTTATATTGCCTAATGTTGATGCAATATGTGCATTTGTGGGCATTTTCATGACCGTGCCTCAGCAATACAAAAATTCGCAACAACGGTTGTTGAATCGAGACGTGCACAGTTTTGGGCAGCTACACTCATGTCTTGCAGTTTACCAAGGGCTTCAGTTATATAAGTTGCAAGCGTTACAGCATTTAAATCATGTTGCATCAACATTAAGCCGGCACCAGCATCTGTTAAATAATGAGCGTTAGCAGTTTGGTGATCATCAATAGCACTGGGTAACGGTATTAAAATAGTTGGCACACCGATAGCTGCAACTTCACTTATGGTCATAGCACCGGCTCTACAAATAACTAAATCAGCCCAAGTATAAGCGGCGACCATATCATCGATAAAAGCACTGGTTTCAGCGTTGATGTTTAATTTTTTATAGCTATTTTTAACCTGTTCAAGCATAGCTTCACCAGTTTGGTGTTTTATTTCTATAGTTGGCTTTGCTAAAGTAGTTTTTTGTAATTGGATAATAGCCTTGGGTACAATTTCATTTAATATTTGTGCGCCTTGACTACCTCCAACTATCAAAAGTTTGATATTGTCAGGAGATTGTTGGCGTTTAATTGTTGGCGCGGCAAGAAACTGTTTTCTTAATGGATTTCCAGTACATTTTGCATTGGTTGTCCTTTTGAAACTATTAGGAAAGGCTTCTAATGTTTGATTAGCGAAATGAGTTAATACACGATTAGTAGTGCCGGGAATTCTATTTTGCTCATGGATAATCAATGGGATACCTAAAAGTTTAGCCATTAAGCCACCAGGACCTGCTACAAATCCTCCCATCCCCAAAACCACATTAGGTTTACGTTGACGTAATATTTTATTAGCTTGGAAACAGGCCTTAAATAAGCTTAATACAGCAGATGCTTTTGATGCTATGCCTTTACCTCGCAAACCTGCAACTGACAGCCAGTCAATCTCAATGCCTTGTTCAGGAATAACTCGACTTTCCAAACCTTTTTGGGTTCCTAACCAGCTCACTTGCCAGCCTTTTTCGATTAACAGTTCTGCAACTGCCAAAGCAGGAAAAACATGTCCACCTGTTCCTCCAGCCATTATGACTATGCGCTTTGCCATCTTGACCTTTCCTTTGGCATACTTGCATTTATCTCGGTGACTTCGCTTTGTATCCGAAATATTAATGCAACTGCACAACACATGATCATCATACTGCCACCTCCATAACTCATTAGCGGCAAAGTCAATCCTTTGGTAGGTAAAATTCCCATGTTGACGCCCATATTGACGAATGATTGGAAGCCAAACCATATTCCCAATCCATAGGCAATAAATGCAGAAAAATGTTCATCCGCTTTTTCCGCAGCTGCTGCGATTTCAAAAGTACGCCATACTAATAAAGCAAATAAACCAATAACAGTTAGTACACCTAAAAGCCCAAGTTCTTCAGCAATCACTGAGAATAAAAAATCAGTATGAGCTTCTGGTAAATAAAATAATTTTTGGATCCCACTACCTAAGCCCACGCCTACCCATTCACCACGCCCAAATGAAATGAGTGCGTGAACTAACTGATAACCGGTATCTTTTGCATCAGCCCAAGGATTTAAGAAACTAGTTACTCTTTTCATACGGTAAGGCTCAAAATATACTAACAAGGCCGCAAGTACAGAACCAGATGATAACAATATTATGAATGGAGACAGTCGTGCACCAGCTAAAAACATAATACCCATAGCAATAATCATTATTACGACAGCAGAGCCAAAATCGGGCTCCATTAGTAGTAATATGCAAGCACCTGAAAATAAAATTATGGGCTTGAATAAAGCAAATATAGATTTACGTATCGATTCTTGATGTCTAGTGACATAACCAGCCATATAGATGACTGAAAAAAACTTTACTACTTCTGATACTTGTACTCGCATGCCAAAAATTGATAACCATCGAGTACTGCCGTTAACTTTTACTCCCAATCCAGGCACCAGCACAACAATCAATAATAATATTCCAAATATAAATAACCACTGACCTGATTTTTCCCAAACTCGGATGGGAGTGAGTGCTACACAAATACCTAAAATTAATCCTAGAGCGATATGTAATGACTGTCTGATGGGGTAATGTAAACTGTTACCAGTTTCTTTTATGCCCAAATGCAACGATGATGATGCCATCATGACATATCCAATGGCCAATAGGCTGGCAGATACAATCACTAGTAAGGGGTCAAAATGAAAGCGCCCAAGTAATGAATTTTTCACATGCTTTTTCATGTAAGCAACCCTAATACTGCTTTAGAAAATTGATTGCCCCTGTCTTGGTAGTTTTTATATTGATCCAAGCTGGCACAAGCAGGAGATAACAAAACACTATCACCACTTTCCGCAATGCGGGCACAAATATTTACTGCTTCAACCATATTTTTGGCAAGATATACAGGGACGCAATTATTGATGGCCTGTTCTATCAGGTCAGCATCTTTACCCATTAACACTACATTTTTTGTTTTTTCTTCAATAACGGGCTTCAATTCACTCATGTCAGCCCCTTTAGCATCGCCACCGGCGATTAAAATAATCTTACGATCATACCCTTCTAGTGCAGCAATGCAGGCACCAATATTGGTTGCCTTTGAGTCGTTTACCCAAGTAACTCCTTGTATTTCTGCGACTCGTTGCATTCTATGATCCAAGCCTTTAAATTTTTTTAAGGCATTACACATAGCTTGTTTATCCAAACCA
>CAJAHC010000308.1 GCA_903939355.1 uncultured Methylococcaceae bacterium
TGACTTATAAAGGAACCCTTTAATATTGAATAGGGCCGTAGGCCTGAAATATTATAAAGTCGGGCGCAGCCCGGCGTAAAACTCACCCTAACCTTCTAAGCCCCGTAGCGGGCGTAATATAATCATGATCATTAAAACTTAATAATGTTCTGCTTTGAAAATATGTTTCTGAAGAGATGGATCTGATTATTCAGGTGAAGATCAAGGATGAAAACGGTAATATCCATTTACCGTTAATTCACCAGATGCTATTTATCATCCTAAAATACCTCCAGTTAAATAATAAATATTGGGGATTGGGAATATTTTTTATTACTTGCAGAAATTTTTCATACTTAGTTGGGGGAACAATATCTTTTAGTTTATTTTTTAAATGAAATCAATTCATAATAATATGTCAGTCGGGACTTTCAGGATTATTCATTTTAATAAAACAAGCAAAAAAAGAATAGAGCAACTATTAATGTATCCGATAATAAACAGATTATTAATGAATTAATTAAGTATTAACCAAATGGGGATTTTCTCTAAAATAACTGTCTTATTCACCATACTGTTATCAATATTAATAATGGTCGAAGTTTTCTTTGCTATAATTGGCCTATCAGATTGGAGAACGGTATTAATGGAGTTTATAATTTTCATCGGAGTTTTTGGTGTTAGTCTATTCACATCAATCAAAAGCAGCCATGATGAAATGATAACTTAATTGAAAATCAAAGAGAAAAAACTATAGATAAAACAAAATTCAAAAATATAAAGACCTAACCTATGCGAAACATCAAACTAAAATATGTTTTAATAATCCTGTTTTTGATTGGATATACAGGAATGCAGGCTCAAACCACAATCCCGACATCAGGTGGAACCGCTACAGGCTCAGGATCGGTAAGTTATACCGTCGGGCAGATTGTTTATAACACAACCTCCAACTCAAATGGCAGTGTTGCCCAGGGAGTTCAACAACCTTATGAGATATCAGTAATTACAGGTATTGAAGCAGCAAAAGACATCAACCTTATATTTTCTGTTTATCCAAATCCAACAACTGATTTTCTGACATTGAAAGTCAAGAATTATGACATAGAGAATTTGTCGTACTGGGTTTATGGTATAAGCGGTAACCTGATTGAAACAAAAAAAGTCATTGCTGATGAAACACAAATCAGCATGGCAAATCAGGTTTCAGGAATATATTTTCTGAAAGTAGTTCAAGGCAACATAGAAGTAAAAACCTTTAAAATCATTAAAAACTAAATAGTTATGAAAAATCATTTACAATTTTTTATAAAAGTAATCTTCTTCCTTTTTCCTTTCTCCTTTCTCCTTTCTCCTTTTTCCTCCGCCCAACCACAGAAGATGAGTTACCAGGCTGTAATACGCAATGCAAGCAGTGCCCTTGTTGTCAGTCATTCTGTTGGGATGAAAATCAGCATTCTGCAAGGTTCCTCAAGTGGTTCGGCAGTATATGCAGAAACACAGACACCAACAACCAATGCAAATGGGTTGGCTACAATTGAAATAGGTGGTGGAACAGTCGTTACAGGTACTTTTGCAGGCATTGATTGGTCAACAGGAACATATTATATTAAAACCGAAACAGACCCTGCTGGTGGAGCTGATTACACAATCACAGGTACGAGCCAATTATTAAGTGTGCCTTATGCTTTATATGCCAAAACCGTTTTAGGAACAAGCGGAACAAACAGTGGCGATGAAACCACAGCTACAATTAAATCAAAGTTGGGTATAGCAACCCTGTCTGGCAGTAATACAGGTGACCAGGATATAGCTGCAATGACCCACACAAACAGGACGGCTTTAGATGCAGTGAGCGGAACGAATAATGGTGACCAAACCCTTCCAACATTAATAAGCTTAGGAGCAGTAGCTGGCAATTCCGCAATAACAGGAGCAACAAACACTAAAATAACATATGATGCTAAAGGATTGGTAACGGCTGGTGCAGCTGCTACAACCACGGATATTGCTTCTTCATCTGATAAGAGATATGTTACAGATGCTCAATTGACAGTAATAGGTAATACTTCTAACACAAACAGTGGTGATAATGCTGTCAACTCTTCATATAGCGGATTGGTAACTAATGCAACACATACGGGAGATGCAACAGGTTCAGGGGCATTAACTCTTGCAACTGTTAACTCAAATGTGGGTTCTTATAATAATGTTACAATCAATGCAAAAGGGCTTGTAACCGCCGGAAGCAATGTCTCTTATCTCACAACGGAAGCTGATGCAACAGTTAAAGCTATAAATGGTATCGTTAAAAGTGACGGAACTACTATTTCAGCTGCAACGGCAGGAACAGATTACCTCACGCCATCGGGTAGTGCAGCATCACTAACGAACTTCCCAACTCTTAATCAAAGCACAACAGGCGCGGCAGCTTCCTTCACAGGGAGTATGGTTGGAGATGTAACAGGTACACAAGGAGCAACAGTGGTATCTAAAGTAGGCGGACCAACAGCCTCTAATGTAGCTTCGGGAGCAAACCTGGCCAATGCAGCTACCAACGCAAATACAGTAAGTGCGATAGTTAAACGTGATGCCAGTGGTAATTTCACAGCAGGGACAATTTCAGCTGCTTTAAATGGTAATGCTGCAACA
>CAJAHC010000309.1 GCA_903939355.1 uncultured Methylococcaceae bacterium
CAGAAGGCGACTCCAAAATTCCCGGTATTAGACGCTGGCCAAAAGAATATTTACCTAAAATATATCAGCCTGATCGTGTTGATAGAATCATTGATATTAACCAAACAACTGCCGAAAAATTTACTCGCGCCTTAGCCTCTGAAGAAGGTATTTTTGCAGGCGTCTCATCTGGTGGAGCGGTTGCTGCAGCACTGCAAATATCAACTGAAGTTGAAAATGCAGTAATTGTAGTCATTATCTGTGATCGTGGAGATCGCTACTTATCGACCGGCATATTTCCTGCATAATAAGCAAACAAACTTTAGCTTATATCTAACTTATTACCTCTAGCTAAATGAATTTTGCGCTAAAAGATATAAATCATCCATCTTCCAAAAAATTTAAAACATAATTGAGTATGACCAAAAGACGATCCAGAAAAAAACAGCTATCCGAAACACCTATCAAAGTAACGATAGAATCTTTAGCGCATGATGGTCGTGGTGTTGCCCACGTTGATGGCAAGGTCATTTTTATTGACGAGGCCTTGCCGGGAGAAGATGTTGAATTTATTTACACCGAAAGTCGAAAAGATTATGCCGAGGGTAAAGTCTCTACACTATTAACAAGATCTGTTGATCGTGTAGATCCTCAATGTGTTCATTTTGGAGTCTGTGGTGGCTGTAGCTTTCAACATGTTGAGTCGACTGCGCAAATCAGAATCAAACAAGAATTACTTATTGAACAATTTAAGCGTATCGGTAAAGTTGAAATCACAGAACTATGGCCCCCTCTGGACGGGCCTCATTGGGGTTATCGCCGTAAAGCCAGAATGGGCGTAAAATACGTTGCCAAGAAAAACAGGGTACTGGTTGGTTTTAGAGAAAGACGACATCCCTACTTAGCTGAAATTGATAGCTGTATTGTGATGCATCCAATTGTTGGCACCAAACTGTTGGCATTGGGAGAAATGATCTCTGGACTAACTATCAGAGATAAAATCCCACAAATTGAAGTCGCTATTGGCGATGACCAATGTGTACTCTCATTTCGTGTTTTAGAACCGGCCACAGCTGACGATCAGCAAAGGATGCGTATTTTTGGACATGAGCATAATATGAGTCTCTGCTTGCAATCCAAAGGTCCTGACACGATAGTACCCCTTGACGGCGAACCTGAAGTCATTCCTACCTATGCCCTACCTGACCAGGATTTGGAATTTAAATTTAAACCAGCCATGTTCACGCAGGTTAATTACGAGATTAACAAACAGATGATCAATCGGGTTTTGGAGACCTTAAATCTTAATAAAAACGATACCGTACTGGATTTATTTTGTGGCTTGGGCAACTTTACTTTGCCGATGGCGAAATTTGCTGGACGTGTTGTGGGAGTTGAAGGGGATTTGCCTTTAGTCAATCATGCTAAAGAAAATGCCCGCCATAATAACGTCACCAATGTAGAGTTTTTTGCAGCTGATTTAAGCAAAGACCTTAGCGATCATTTTTGGGCTAAACAAAAATATAACAAAATCATGCTCGATCCTTCAAGAGCAGGAGCCTCTGAAGTTTTACATCATCTAAAAAAATGGCAACCCGAGCAAATTGTTTATGTATCATGTAATCCGTCAACACTCGCACGAGATGCTGGAATCTTGGTTAATGAATTAGGTTACAAACTGGTTAAAGCTGGCGTAATGAATATGTTCCCACAAACTGGTCATGTTGAGTCAATGGCATTGTTTATTAAATAAATAATGCCCACTACGTGGGACATTCCAAAATAAATTAAAAGTTATATTTCATTTTAACTTCTAACTTAAATGCTTCTCCATAAAGACGCTTAAAGGGTCGTGACGATATTTTCCAAAGGGTTCACGAACCCAATAACCCAGACTCTTATATAGTGCTAAAGCTTCAGGTTGTTTAATACCTGTTTCAAGACGCCCAACAGTAATATTAGCATTCACTAAGTGTTGCTCAAGATTAGCCATAATTTGCTTGGAATAACCCCTGCCCCGATATTGTTCAGTAACAAACAGCCTTTTTATTTCTCCATAACTAATATCGTCATGTAGTATTTTTAACGCGCCGCAAGCAACGAGTTTACTTTCAATATAACCGCCTATAAACGTGACATTTGGCAGTTTTAGCGCGGCAATACTTTCAAGATGTTGACTCTCGGGCGGATAAAGAGCCTGCAAGTAATTATCTGATTGGGCAATCAACAAAATACTGGCTTCGGATGATGGATCAATTATTTCAATTTTCACAAAAAATACTGAAAGGATAATTTAAAAAATAAGGCAACAATTGTCGTATAATTACAAGGCATTAAAATTACATCCGCTGAAAATCTTGGAAACGGAGCGATAGCGAAGTGAAGATTTTTAGTCCGCGATAGCCGTAGGGCATGTGTTTTCACGAAGCGTAG
>CAJAHC010000310.1 GCA_903939355.1 uncultured Methylococcaceae bacterium
CCAATATCTTTATGCTAATGGCGTAAAAGATCATGAAAATTATAGGTATAACCCACCACATAGTGATAAAGCTATGATGACAGCATCTAGTAAAGAGATTAGAGACAAATGGCGTACGGAAAATAAATCCTATAACTTAGGGTATGCTGAAGCTATTGGGCAATATAGAAAAAAAGAGAAAATATCGGGTCTATCTTCTCCATTATCTAAATAATTTTCATTCATACAGTTCTGGTTCAGTAGCTAACCAATCAAGTAAGTTCATAGAACTTGGCATGTCGATCGAGAATAATCTTCGTAATACCGAAACCATCTTCTATAATCACTTCATTTATCATTTTGGTAAAGAAGGCCCCACACTAACTGTTTGAGTAACTTGTAGTGCCGCACTGAAATTAGCATTGCCTGGCTGATTGGCAACAATAGTACAAGACCCGACTTTTATTCCTTTCACTTTAGAGCCTTTTACACTGCATATATCTGGTGTGAATGTTTTATATTTTAACGCCAAACCTGATGTTAATGAGGCTGGCATCTGAATACTTTGTTTTACCCTAATATAAGTAATCGGCCTAAAGACAATGCTCTGGGGTATCTTAGTCACAGCGATATCCTGAGTAACTTCTTGAGCCGCACTGAAATTAGCACTACCTGATTGATTGGCAGCAATAGTACAAGATCCCACTTTTATGGCTGTTACAGTACCTCCACTTAATTTACAAATTAGCGGTGTTTTACTCGTATAAGTGACCGTTAAACCAGAAGATGCGGTTGCAGATAAAACCGCTGCATGTTTTACCCATAAGGGTAGTGCTAAGTTGAAAGTGATAACTTGTGATCCATAGGCATCACCCGCAATTAAATCGTTAAACAAATTACTGTTAATAGTGCCTAATCCTGTTGCATTATCATAGCCAGGACCTGCGCGGTAATGAAAGTTATTGCCTTGAGTTATGTCATGAAAATCATCAAGATAGCTTGAAGTTGCCTCCAAAGCGTAAAGCCTTGGCAGCAGATGCCCCATAACGGCTTTTCCATCCAGTACCCGTTGCTCATTAACTAAAGCTAAATAGGCCGCCCACAAAGGAGCAGCAGCACTTGTTCCGCCCATCTCCTGCCATTGACCATTAAAGTAATCGGAGTACCCTGTATTTATATCAGCATTAAGTGCAACATCTGGAACATTTCTAAATCTGGTTGATGCTATTCCCGGAACACCTATTTGATAACTTGGAATTGGCCAAATTACACTTACACCTCCTCCTGCACCCCGAGAAGCCAACCCATCATTCCAAACACTTTCTGAAGAATAGTTTTGCGAGGCATCCAGAATGAGGCTTGTGCCACCCACACCTACCACGTAGGGGTTCGACGCAGGATCATCCACATTTAAAACATGACCGGACGGAGTGTCATAAGCGCCATTATCCCCTGATGCAGCGAATAGCGTCTGTCCTTGAGCAGCCATTTGCATAAATATTTGATTTTCTGCATCTAAAGCAACTTTCCCTATCTCACGCTCAGGGCTACCCCAAGAAGTGCTTATTTGTTTTGCCGTATTATCATCTGCTATTCGTTGGTAAATACTCAACGTACCCTTTGGATTATTTGGGCCTTCATAAACTATAATCTTCTCGAGGCCTTGAGCTACCGCCAATACCATTTCAATATCCAATGTCACTTCTCCAGCTCCTCCCCCCCCCCGTGGAACGGGAACGCCATCAAAACCATCAACTAGAACATTTTCAAGTGGTATAGCGGGTAAATTAAAATATTGTTGATAAGTTAAAATATCACTTTTTGTATATCCGTCTTGCTCAAATAAAGCTACAACCTGACCCTTTCCTGTTGTAGGAATAGTGGTTAAATTATAGGCTTTTCTTATATCGTTTGGACTAAATGCATTCCCAAGACCCGTGCCATTTTGTAGGGGCGATTGCGCTGATTTAGTCTTGTTTATTTGCATTCTGTTATGATGCCGATTGATCACTGAATTATCTAACCCAATGATGCCTATAACTTTAGTAGCGATTAATGAAGGTAATTCAGGATTCGTGTCTGGAGCATAAAAAGACTTATTTTTTTTAGTATAGGTATTTAAATTTACTTGTAGTGAATTTTCAATCTTAGCCACCGGTGCTGAAACCTTAAGCAAGGTTCTGTTTTCATGACTTTTCCCTATAGCATATCCTTTTGATATGAAATAATTTTTAACAGCATTATAATCACTTTGAGTCGGACCATAATTAGCTGTAAATTCAGTTGGAGTTAAATATTTTCCATATAAAGCATCTTTAGGATCGTATAACCGCTGCAATAAGATTTTTAGATCTGATTGATTCCTTAAAGGCAATGCCACCGTTAAGTCCAGTTGCTTTGCTGTTGCCATGCGTCCTTTATATTGAGCTTGACTTATATTTGCTTCAGGTACATGCCCAGGCAAATTGCTATAAGCATTATCTGCAAGCGCTTCTTCAGACAGTAATAAACAAGAAATTATGATTATTACAAAATTATATAAATGTATTTTTCTTGGGTTCATGTTTATTTTACAAAGCCCCAATTAAATTATTTTTCGAAACATCTACTCTTTTTTTTATTTTGCAATATATATGATTCCAGTTTGGAAGTATGTTTGTTTAATTCTTATATTGCAAATAATTCCATATTTTTAAACTATGTTTTTTGGTCGATATGTTATTACACCCTAAAATCCAGTTAAAGCCACCGTTGGACATTCTGTCGGAGCCGATTCTCATCAACACCTTATTTACATAACGACAAACACAAAAAAGCCCTAACTAAAGGGCTTGATTTGAAAGCAAAGTGTTACAAGGTTAAATAGTTAAAAAGCTCGCACCGCCCTGACTGGCAGAGTGCTGTCCTTCTTGTCATAGCCCATGTTGCCACGGTTGAAAATCTGGAAAAATGCGTACGAGCTACCTACCTCATTAGAGGGCCAGTAGCCGTTACTAGCAAAACCACCCTTGTTTTTATTTTTCCCTACAGCACCATCCCCAATATTGCTATACATGAGATTTAATTCGTACTTTGATGGTAAGTACCAATCCCCGTAGCATTTTTCAGGGGGGGATGCCTGTACAAGGAGTGACACCATCGCCTTGAATACTGTAATTCGCCGCCACCAAAGCGGCATAATTGACGGGAGTGGGCGGTGGTGTACTTCCATTTTCTGTACAATACGCGAGGGTGATCAACTCACTACAGGCAAGACCAACACTGGTTTGTGTTGAAATTATCACCTCAGTATTACTAGCTCCTGCATACAAACCATCTGCTGTGGCATTGGTTATAAAATAAGTGCCGTTGTACCAATGTACGCCTAGCCCTCCATTTTGATCGGCTTTAGCAGCAATCAAACCATGTTGACCACCAACATCAACAAAGAAAATAATACCGCCTTGGTATGATTGGCCAACCTTAAGTGCCTCAAGCAGCATTTGCAACAAATAAACCCATGGCCAGCAACAACAACGCAAACATTCTTTTGAATTTCATCGATATATAATCCATTTAGTAAGTATATGTTTGATATTGTTTTAATCGACCATACTCCTTATCTAAATCAAATGATATATTTTGTTACATTTATAGTTATCTCGTCGTCATCGAATCTAACTGTTCTTTTCTTGGGTTGGGTTGGGTTGCTTTTCTTTTAATCAACGCTATATTTACAGTGCAGATTGCATTGAAGCTTGAACTCGCTCTTTCCCTATAAATTGTTGTGAGTAAGAATAGGACGACTTCCCATCATCCGTTCAGTGCAGTCTGCAACCTTTATTAATGTACCCTAGCCTAATGGTATCTTTTTTTCCGTGATAGAAGATGACGGGGTCTCCGTTTTCGGCCACCAAAGGTCCTGAGTTTCCCTGTCTGGAAGCGCTAGTGCCACCGCTGTAAATTCCTCGTTCGTGTGAGCTTTCTCCAGCATCTCCAACCAATCTTCTAAGCTCGATGCCGTCTTTTTCCCAGTTTCCATAAAAACTCGTTACTTAGCCTTATTACTAGGTTTACGCTATTAACGCTTAGCAGCACTGACTAATTGAGCGTAGTCACGTAAACATTCTTGTTTTATTTCTTTAACACTATCAGAATCGTCATCATCAATTCCCCAACAAAAAAACTCTAGCCATACATGAATGATGGTTCTTAAGCGTTCTTGAACTTCTAGTTCATAGGGTGTAGCAACCCATATATCAGAGTCAACTCCAACATAATGAGACCTTACATCAAGCCAATCATAGGTTCTGCCATTATTCATTAACCCTGTAGTATGTAAGTTCACTGGCACAGCTTTTGTTAGAGTAATATAAAGCCTATCTGGATTGCAGAGAAAATCTTGTAACGGTAAACCGATTGCCTTTTCAAATAATTTGACATGGTCTTGGCATAGACTCTTGAAAACTTCTCCGTCTAATGGCTGATAGTGATCAGGCATTACTATATAGTCGTTTATAGATGGCATTGGTTCCAACGGCTTTCTAAGATTTGGGAGCGCATGAATTACTGCCCTATATTCTTCTTGCGTGTGAGCGTTCATGAGCATTGCTCGCCAAGCTTCCAAGTTAAAATCCTGCTCTTTTCCAGTTTCCATAATGCCTATTTATTGATAGCTTTTGAAAAACTTACTCCAATTACCAGCCTCTTTTCGCCTGCCCATCTAATAGTATCGCATTACCGCCTAATAATGATTTATTAGCAGCGTTGATTATTGCATTAACGGCTAATGTAGTGATGTCATTCGCAAATAAACAGCATCATCAATACCCACCCTCCGGGGAGAGGCTCCTCTGGCATTTAAGTACCTAGCTCAGACATGGACTATGATCCGCTCAAACAATCTTGATACCAGTACCCACCCCCAGTACCGCAAAACACCCCCCATGCCTTTTTTAAACACAAAGCTGTAAAAATTTTTATATTTTTGGAAAAGTAATTTAGGTTGTATGCGGTTGGTTTAAATATTGAGCGTGTAAGGGGCTATGCAGCTGCATACAGGCCAAGTTAGTAAACAAATTGGCAAGCTTCAAGACTGTCTAATTCCTTATCTACAGAGAACAATAGCAACAACGTATGGAACCAGAATTTCAACAATGGCAACCAGAACACCAACACCCATTCTATCAATACCCGATGTTGATTTTATGTTAAAAAATTTCACTTTTGAAGCATTGGAACAACCGCAGAGGCTGGGTAGGCGTAGAATGAATTATTAATACCATCAACTGGACATGA
>CAJAHC010000311.1 GCA_903939355.1 uncultured Methylococcaceae bacterium
GTTAATTACCTTGAAAATCATGCGAAGGGTGCAACCTATCCAGCGGTTACTGCAACAGATTTTGCAGAAGCATTGATTAATATTCCACCTGCTTCAATAATGAAGGAATACCATGAGGCGGTTTATCCCTGTTTTGAGCTAAAGAGTATTTTACAAAAACAAAACACCAAGCTCCGAGAAGCACGAGATATTTTATTGCCTAGATTAATGAACGGACAGATTGAAGTGTAATGAGTTACGAATATTCAGAAGATAATTTAATAGAACAAACTGCGATTGAGCTGTTTTCCAAGCAATTGGGCTGGGACACGGAAATAGCTTTCAATAAAGAGAGTTTTGGCGAAGGCAGTTTGCTCGGTAGGTTCAATAAAAAAGAAGTGGTTCTGAAAAAAATAGTTCTGGAAAAACTCAAACAGTTTAATCCCAACTTGCCAGACTCAGCGTATAAGAATGCCTATGAAAAACTCATAGAAGAAAGCAGTGTCAAGTCCCTAGATGAACTTAATCATGAAAAATATCAACTAATAAGAAACGGCATTCCTGTTGATTTTATCAATGACAAAGGCGAAACCATTAAAAACAAAACGCTTAAGGTTTTTGATTTTGAAGAGGCAGATAACAATCATTTTTTAGCCGTTCAACAACTATGAATAGAGGGTAAAAGTGGCAGACAAAGAAGACCCGATATTATAGGTTTTGTAAATGGCATTCCCTTATTGTTTATAGAGTTGAAAGCAGCACACCGCAAATTAGAAAATGCTTACAACGAGAATTTCACTGATTACAAAGATGTTATCCCGAACCTGTTTAATTACAATGCTTTTGTAGTATTAAGTAACGGCATTGAAAGTCGTATTGGTAGCGTAACAGGTAAATATCAACATTTTCACGAATGGAAACGCATTACCGAAGAAGATGAAGGCATTGTTGCCTTGGATAGAATCATTGTAGGTGTTTGTGAAAAACAACGCTTTCTGGATTTATTTGAAAACTTCATTCTGTTTGATAATTCCTTGGGTAAAGTCGTCAAACTGATTGCCAGAAATCATCAATTTATTGGTGTCAATAAAGCCATAGCGAGTATTCATGAAAAAAATAAACTCCTTCAAGAAGGGAAGATTGACCTAGAAGAAAAGCAAAAGCTAGGTATATTCTGGCACACACAAGGTAGCGGTAAATCGTATTCAATGGTGTTTTTCTGCCAAAAAATTCACCACAAATTTACTGGAAGTTATACCTTTCTAATTGTTACTGACCGTAATGAATTAGATACCCAAATATACGGTACTTTTAGTGGTGTAGGTGCAGTTCCCCAAGTCAAAGCAGGTTCTAAAGACTCATTAAAAGCAAACAGTGGTAAGCATTTAAAAGAGCTATTGAGTTCAGAACATCGTTATTTGTTTACCCTCATCCATAAGTTTAATTTTGAAGAGGTTATTACCCATCGGGATAACATCATTGTTATTTCTGATGAAGCACACCGAACACAAGGTGGTAATTTGGCAATGAATTTGCGAAATGCCTTACCCAGTGCTTCTTTTATGGGATTTACTGGTACACCGTTATTTAAAGATGATGAAATAACCAAGCGTATTTTTGGTAAATATATATCTCGTTATGATTTTAAACGAAGTGTTGATGATGGGGCAACCGTACCACTTTTTTACGAAAATAGAGGGGAATCTTTAGGGTTAGACAATCCGATAATCAATGAACAGATACGAGCTATTATTGATGCCGAAAGTGATGATTGGGATGCTGACCAAACCAGTAAAATTGAACAGCTTTTCGCTAGGGAGTATCCGATACTGACAGCCAAGAAACGCTTAGATGCGATTGCCAAAGATGCTGTTTGGCATTTCTGCAATCGTGGTTATAAAGGTAAAGGAATGTTTGTTGCCTTGGATAAACTGACGGCTGTCAAAATGTACGATTTGATTACTCATCATTGGCAGTTAATGGTTGAACAATTAGAAAAAGACATCGCCAAAGGAAAATGGGGCGACCAAGAATTATTAGAGAAAAGTCGTGAATTAAAATGGATAAAAGAAACTGAAGTTTGTGTCGTTGTCAGTTCAGAGCAAAATGAAATACAAAAGTTTCAGAAATGGGGTTTGGATATTGAACCTCATAGAGAAAAAATGAATACCCAAGACCTTGAGACACGGTTTAAGGATGAAGATGACCCTTTTCGTTTTGTCATCGTTTGTGCCATGTGGATTACAGGATTTGATGTCCCCACACTGTCTACTTTATATTTAGATAAGCCCTTAAAATCTCATACCTTAATGCAGGCAATTGCCAGAGCAAATCGCATTAGTGAAGGCAAGAACAATGGTCTTATAGTTGACTATATTGAAACTTATACTGCGCTGTTGGATGCTTTAGCTATTTATGGTGCAGATGGAGGCGATGGTGGTAGTGGTGACAAACCTGACACACCTGTAAAACCTAAGGAAGAATTGGTTAGCGAATTAGAAGAAACATTAGAAGCAACTGAAACATTCTTACTGGATGAGGTGAATTTTGATTTACAGGAATTAATTAAAGCAGATGGGTTGCATAAATTAGAAGCAATTGAAAAGGCTATTAATGCGGTTTATACCAATGACGAAACCAAACGTAAGTATCAAATATTAGCGAGAGCTGTTTTCAAAAAATACAAAGCATTACAACCTGACAAAGTACTGCATGACTACGCTCCGAGAAAGAATGCCATTGATGTTATCTATACAGCTATAGAAGATAATGTTGAAAGTGCTGATGTAGCAGATATTATGGTAAGAATTCAACAAGTAATAGATGACTATATTACAGTTTTGGTCTCAGAACCAACCCTTAGTCCAGAAAAAATAATTGACCTAAGTGGGTTAAATTTTGTTCTATTGGAGCAGTATTTTAAGAAGGCTAAAAATAAAAATGCTGCCGTACAATCTTTGAAAGACAAAGTTGAAAAACAATTAAAACAAATGGTTGAGCGTAATCCCTTGTTGGTTGATTATTACGAGCGATATCAGGAAATCATAGAAGCTTATAATCATGGTAAGGATGAAGTTGTCATACAAGATACCTTCAGGAAGTTAATTGAACTAATCAACTCCTTGACAGAAGAAGAGGCTGAAACTAAACGTGAAGGATTATCCGATGAACAGAAAGCTATCTTTGATATTTTGAGGCACGGTAAAGAATTGGAAAAGGAAGAAAAAGCCAAAATTAAAAAACTATCCGTTGAATTACTAGAAGAACTGAAAAAAGAAAAATTACAAGTTGAACAATGGGCAGATAAATCAGTAACAGCGGCAGCCGTTTTCAATCATGTTAACGATACACTTTATATGGGATTATTCCAACCAGCATATCAAAAAGACGATATTGGTATGATGACAAATCTGGTATACGAGCATCTTAAAAGCCAATATTACGGTGGTGGCAATAGTGTTTATGGGAGATATTAGTTACAGGAGAAGTACTTCTTTTTTAGAACATGCATTAATTGAAACCCAATGATAATGTCATTAATGAGTTTGAAAATTACTGGTCTGAGAATAAACAAAAAGCATTTGAAAACCTCTGTGCCGAAGAAAATATGGTGCCAGAACAATTGGAGCAGATTGTTAAGAATTATGGATTTTATAACCGATTACCAAAATCACAAGATATTGGTAATGCCTTAAGTTTCAAACCCAAGATACTAGAACGTAAAACTATATTGCAACGAGTTGGCGATAAGATTCAGGATTTTATTAATACTTTTATTGATGGCATGGGGTGAAGTAACTACTTCCGAAACAGCAAATTTGCAATAATTGATAGAATTATACTGATTGCAATTGAAGAAGTGATGGGAATAAATAAGGATTTGTTCTCATCTTCAATCCGTATATCTCCAGGCAGTTTTCCAAACCAGTTGACCAACCATGGCGCATAGTTAATGACTAGCCCAAGTGCAACTAATATAAGTCCTATTGTGATCAATAATTTCCCATATATCATTTGGTCTTTTATTGCTTCCTAGGTAAATTAAAACTTCAACTTATAATTCATCAACCAGACAGGTCTAAGTAAAAAAATAATTTAAGTTAGAGTTTGGCATCATTCACTTTCCTTCCATGGAAAGTAACTTAAATGGATTTCAAAGTGGATACTATTTAACGACTGCGGGTGTTTCAGCTCCAGTTAAATCCCCATGATCTTTTTCCCACTTGTGATGACGTTTTTCCCTCATAGCATCCATTTTGGCAAGTTGTTCCTTAGTAAGAAAAGTTTCCATTTGTTTGCGGGTTTCTTCATGAATAGCTTTATATTTAGCTCCTTGCGCTTCAAATAGATTGGTAAGTTTGGCTTCCTGCTCGGGACTTAAGTTTAAACTTTTGGTCATTCTTTCAATTTTTTGTGCACGAATCTCGGGAGATTCACTCATATCTCCACCAGAAAAAGCATGTACA
>CAJAHC010000312.1 GCA_903939355.1 uncultured Methylococcaceae bacterium
CGAGCATGCCGGAGAGCATATCGCGAAAAGTATCCACGGTATCAATAATGGCGATGATATGGTCAAAGATATCTTTGAAATAAAGAAAATTGGTAAAGCCGGTGTAAAAGTATCTCCCGCTGTTTTTCGAAAGGCCTGTCGTGAATATGCAGCAAAGCAGGTAGATATACAAAAAGAAGCATTTGTCAGATTAGGCATATTAGGCGATTGGGGTAATCCTTACTTAACAATGGATTTTGCTTTTGAAGCCGATATTGTTCGTTCGTTGGGGAAAATTACCCAGAAAGGACATGTCGTAGCGGGGGCAAAGCCAGTCCATTGGTGTACTGATTGCGGATCAGCATTGGCAGAGGCCGAGGTTGAGTATGAAGATAAACATTCTCCAGCTATAGACGTGCGTTTTCAGGTGATTGACGAGAATGCCTTTATGAGTTTGTGTCATCACGCGCCTGAGCATGAAGGGCGGGGTGCTTTGTCGGTGGTTATTTGGACGACAACACCTTGGACTTTACCGGCCAATCAAGGTGTTGCCTTGAATCCGGATTTGGAATATGTGGTCGTTCAATGTGAAACCGAACGTTTGGTCGTTGCTGAGGCCTTGCTTAAAGATACGATGTTACGTTATGGCAATGATATTTATCATGTCATAGGTTATTGTAAAGGTTCGGCTTGGGAATATCAGTTATTACAACATCCCTTTTATGATCGACAAGTGCCTGTTGTTTTAGGCGATCACGTTACCGTGGAGGCCGGCACAGGTGCTGTGCATACGGCTCCAGGTCATGGGCAGGACGACTATATCGTCGGTAAGAAATATGGCTTACCGATTGATAATCCGGTGGGTAGTGATGGTGTTTTTCTCACAAATACAGAACTTTTTGCTGGCGAGCATGTATTTAATGCCAATGCCCATGTTTTGGAGGTATTGGAAAACAAAGGTAAGTTGGTGCATCAGCAAGCTATTTTGCACAGTTATCCTCATTGTTGGCGACATAAAACTCCGATTATTTTTAGAGCGACTCCGCAATGGTTTATCTCTATGAATAAGAATGGATTGCGGGAACAAGCATTAAGTGAAGTTAAGCGTGTCGACTGGATTCCTGAATGGGGGCAAGCACGCATTGAAAGCATGATAGAGGGACGCCCTGATTGGTGTATATCACGTCAACGTACTTGGGGTGTGCCGATCACGTTTTTTATTCATAAAGAAACTCGTGAGTTACATCCCCAAACCGTTGATTTGATTGAGAAAGTTGCTAAACGAATTGAAGAAAAAGGTATAGAGGCCTGGTTTGAGTTGGAGAAGGAAGAGTTGCTTGGCATTGAAGCCGCAGACTATGAAAAAATGACTGATACTTTAGATGTTTGGTTTGATTCAGGTGTCACTCATGCCTGTGTGCTGGATAAGCGTGAGCAGTTAAGGTTTCCAGCGGATTTGTATTTGGAAGGTTCTGACCAGCATCGAGGTTGGTTTCAATCTTCGTTGTTGGCGTCAACAGCAATGAACGATGCGGCGCCCTATAAATCGGTTTTGACACATGGTTTTACCGTTGATAAAAACGGTGAAAAAATGTCAAAATCCAAGGGCAATGTAATACCGCCCCAATCAGTCATGAAAAATCTAGGTGCGGATGTATTACGTTTATGGATTGCTTCGACAGACTACCGAAGCGAAATGCGGGTGTCCGACGAAATTCTGGAGCGTACTTCTGACGGTTATAGAAGGCTAAGGAATACGGCGAGATTCTTATTGTCTAGTCTCAATGATTTTGATCCTGCACAAGATTTGGTTGCAACACCTGATTTATTGGTTTTGGATCGTTGGTTGATAGATAGGGCTTATTTATTGCAGGAAGAAGTCAAGGCTGCGTATGAAACTTATCAGTTTCAACATATTTATCAAAAAGTACATCATTTTTGTGTGCTTGATTTGGGTGGTTTTTATCTTGATATCATTAAAGATCGCCAATATACGGCAAAAGCCGAGAGTTTGGCTCGACGTTCAGCACAAACAGCGATGTATCATGTGATAGAAGCATTAACACGTTGGTTGGCCCCTATTATTAGTTATACAGCAGATGAAATTTGGCAATTTATTCCAGGTGAGCGAAATGAATCGGTTTTTCTAGAGACTTGGTATGAAGGCTTGGTCAAGCTGGATGATAATGCTGTTATGAATCGTGATTTTTGGCAAAAGATAATGTCTGTAAGAGCGGCAGTAAGTAAAGAACTCGAGAAAAGTCGTGCGAAAGGTGACATAGGATCTTCCTTGAATGCTGAAATCGAGCTGTATTGTAATCCTGAGCTTTTTGATACTTTGAATCAGTTGTCAGGCGAGCTACATTTTATTTTTATTACTTCCAATGCTTCTGTTATTGCTGATCAGTTTGCACCTGATGATGCCATTCAGACAGAATGTGAGGGCGTTAAGTTAAAAGTGATTATTTCTGAATATAAAAAATGTGTGCGCTGTTGGCATCAACGTTATGACGTAGGTGAGCATGCAGAACATCCTGAGCTTTGTGGTCGTTGTGAGGAAAATGTCGTGGGCAAGGGTGAGAATAGACTATATGCGTGATTTTAATATGCTGAAATGGTTATGGTTATCGTTGTTGGCATTAGTATTGGATCAAGTGAGTAAGCTTTTTATAGTAAGTTCCATGCAACTTTATCAATCTATTCCAATTACGTCTTTTTTTAAATTAACTTATGTGCGTAATACAGGGGCGGCTTTTAGTTTTCTAAGTGAGGCAGGGGGTTGGCAGCGTTGGTTTTTTGCTGGGTTGGCTTTGGTCATTAGCATTGTGATCGCAGTGTGGTTAGTACGCCTAAAGAAGCATGAGACCTTTCTGGCGGTCGCATTATCTTTGGTATTGGGTGGTGCGATTGGTAATTTAATTGATCGGCTGGCTTATGGTTACGTTATTGATTTTCTAGATGTATATTACCAAGCCTGGCATTGGCCGGCATTCAATATTGCTGACTCTGCAATTACTCTGGGTATTGTCTTAATGCTACTTGAGTCTTTTGGTTGGGTAGGTTCAAAAAAATTAGATTGAAAAATTAAGTCAAAAAGTGATTAATGACTTGTCTTAGATGATTCTTTGCCAGTCAAATGATGCACCCGGATCGTTTTTTCGTCCTGGTGCAATATCACTGTGGCCTGTTATTTGTTGTTTGGAGAGGTTAGGATAAGCTTTAAGTAGGCTGTCAATTACTTCTGCAAGTTGGATATATTGAGCTTCAGTATAAGGTATGGATTCTGTACCTTCGAGTTCTATACCGATAGAAAAATCATTACAGCGTTCTTTGCCTTGATAACTCGATTTTCCTGCGTGCCACGCGCGTTTGTTAAAAGGCACGTATTGGATACAACTTCCATCACGTTTAATAAGTAAATGAGCGGATACGGTTAGTTGATAAATTTCTTTAAAATAGGGATGTGCATCGGGGTCGAGTACATTGCAAAACAGTTGGTTTATGTAAGGGTTATCGAATTCGCCTGGTGGTAGGCTGATGCAGTGAATAACCAATAATGAAATATCGACCGGGTTGGGGCGGTCATCATAATTTGGGGAAGGAATCTGCTTGGCATTTGTCAGTCGGTGCTGTTCTATAATCATAAAATTAAAAAGTCGTGTAAAATTCAATAAAATGAATTAGCTGCGATAATATTGCTTTTAGTTTATAAATTTATCGTGATGATTTATTTGATGGTCGGCAATATTGTTTTTTGTGATAATAAAACAGGTATGAATTAAGAGTGGCATCTATTTGTCCATCGAAAAAATATGAACGTTCAGTTAACAAGTCACAGTAAAGAGGAGTTTTATGGCAAACATGATTTATAACTACTCGATTAAGCTAGTATTGACTTTGTTGCTTGTCAGTTGCGCCAATCAACGATTAACCAATCCTGATGAACATTCTAATAATAGTAGCCAGCAAAGTACAGTGTCTTCATTGCATCTTCCGGTTGATCAAACTATTGAAGAGTATCAGGGTAATCAGAGAAAAGCCCCTTATTCAAAC
>CAJAHC010000313.1 GCA_903939355.1 uncultured Methylococcaceae bacterium
GTATCACACCCGATTCTCCCAGTGAGAGATTTTTCTTCGGCTGAGATATAGAAAGGAATATTTCATTATGTCGCAAAATATTGGAAATGATGTTAATCAGATTAAGATAAGTTCTCTGTCGAAGATTCAAGGTCAAGCTGACGTTGTTGATTTACTTCAGGTTAGTCTTGAGTCTTATTTTAACTCGAGATCAACGGCTAAACCAGAGAATATGCCGTCATTCGGGCCCGTCCTCCTCGTAGGTCATAGTGGAACTGGTAAAAGTTTAGTTGCTCAGGCTCTGCATTCAGAACTTGGTAATCTGAACTTGATTGAATCAAACGGTGAGATGGTCAGCACTACTTCAGAACTATCATCAATGCTTATAACTGCTGATGAGAACACAACAGTATTTATTGATGAGTGTCAGGCTCTGAATTCAAAAGTTCAGCATATCCTTTTAACCGCTATTTCAGAAAGAAAACTCTACGTTCCTCGTGGAACTTCTAAAAAAACATCTTATTCTGTGCCACTTGCTAATTTCACTCTTATTTTAGCTTCAACACATGAATATCAATTGCAGGATGCTCTGAGGAACAGGATGAGAATCTACTGTAGGTTTAATTATTATTCTATTGATGATCTGACAAATATAGTCAAGCAGAGAGCAGATAGTCTTGGTTGGAAATATGAGAACGATGAGGTTTTGAGAACGATCTCAATAAGAGCAAAATCTACACCTCGACTTGCTTTAAACAGAAATCTTCAGATGGCTTATAATGTTTCAATAAGTCATAACAACGAAATGATAACTTTATCTGATGTTGAGGAAGCCTTTAAACTTCTCAAAATAGATGAACTTGGACTTGATACCCTTGAAAGGCAATATTTGAGAACCTTGTTAAACGGATCTAACAAGTTAAATGTTCTGAGTAGTAAGACAGGTTTACCGTCAGCAACTATATCTAATGTGATCGAACCCTTTTTATTACGAGAGGGACTAATCGATAAAGACGGCTCTAATCGAAATATAACAGAAAAAGGTAAGCATCATATTTTAAATACCAATTATCAATAAGGGATAATATGAAAAGAACAACTACAACAAATTTGAAACCTGCCTGCTCTGTCATTGAGATGATCAGAACTCTTGAACTATCACCAACAAGATTTTATCAACTTATTGAACGAGGTATTTTCCCTTCGCCAATTTACGATTTAAGAACCAAAAGACCTTTTTATAACGTTGAGCTTCAGCAGGTCTGCTTAGAAGTAAAGGAAAGTAATATTGGATTTAATGGTCAATATATTTTGTTTTATTCTCCTCGAAAATCAAAGCAGGAAAGCAACTCTGTAAAATCAAGCAGTAAGAGCAAGAGTCAGAACCCACTGCTGGATGAATTTGCTGAAACCCTTGGCAGGATGGGTCTGTCGGTGGATGTTGTCAAGGTTGATTCTGCTATCAAAAAACTGTACCCCGATGGCATTGAAAGTAAAGATCACGGCATCATAGTCAGAGATTTATTCAGATTTTTCAAGAATGGGGTATAACAATGCTATTCACTTTTAATGCCAATAGCCGTTACATTCCATCGAATAATAAGCAACTTCTTATATATATGTTATTAACTTAGGAAACACATGGAACAACAAAGTAATTCACATCCCATAGTCAAACTATTTGATATAAATGCGGGTATATCAAATTCGAGTAATCAAAGTCTAACGGAGACCGGTGCTCCACAATTAGTCTCGGCTGAGGTCATTGTTCGGCAGGCAACAACCGATGAGCAAGTAATATCTCTATGGCTGCACGGCCGGAGTCCCCATACTCAGAAAGCGTATGAAAAAGATATCCGTAATTTCCGTAAGTCAATAAACAAACCTTTTGCTGTTGTCATTCTCGGCGACTTACAAAACTATGCTGACAGTCTGACTGCAAAGGAACTCAAACCAATATCTTGCCATAGAATACTTTCATCAGTGAAGAGCCTTTTTACTTTTGCTTATAAACTCGGTTATTTGAGATTTGATGTAGGCAGACCACTTAAACTACCTAAATATAAGGATGAATTGGCTGAACGTATTTTATCAGAGACAGAAATCCATCGTATTATAGAGTTGGAACATCAGCCCCGTAATCGTCTGATGCTTCGTTTACTTTATCTCAGTGGAATAAGAGTGAGTGAAGTATGCAGATTAACCTGGAGCAATATGACTGCTCGTGATAATAATCAGGGCCAGATGACAATATTCGGCAAAGGTTCA
>CAJAHC010000314.1 GCA_903939355.1 uncultured Methylococcaceae bacterium
ATGAATATCTTTAAATTCTGGATCACAATCAACAACCGTATCTGCTCTTAAACGTCCTTTTTGTCTATCACCAATATTAAGTGTGGGTATTCCAAAAGAAGGTGCTTCAATTATTCCACTCGATGAATTTCCAACAACAACATCTACAAATTTTAGTAATGAAAGATACCTAACCTGTCCCAAGTCAGAAAATGCCGTAGTTCTATCTGAATTATTCTTAACAAACGCATTAATCATATCTATGATAATCCGACCATTTGTATCGGAATTAGGCAGAGTAAAGATGATTCTCAGTTCTTTCACTGCCTCCAACGCATCAAGCAAATTCTGCATTTGCTCACCTGCACTATTATTATCCAATGTAACCGGATGATAGGTAACCAGAACACATTTGTTTCCAAATCTAAAATTTAAATTATTTTCAAGATCATTTCGGTCAAAAAGCTTTATGTATTTAATATTGTCAATACCCAGTGCACCAACATTAAAAACCCTTTCAGGATTTTCACCTAATTGAATAACTCTATTTCTATAAGCTTCTGTGGAAGTAAAATGAAGATGACTCATTTTTGTTATAGCGTGACGAATTGAATCATCATAAGCCCCTTCAGTAATTTCTCCACCATGTATGTGTGCAACTGGAATTCTGAAGAATAGAGCTGATGATACTGCTGCTAGAATCTCATATCGGTCGCCAAGAACAAGTAACATATCTGGTTTTAAATCCTCATAGGCGTCAGCAAATCCGATTATAGCTAGTCCGACAGATTTTGTTGTGGCATTAGGAGTATCAGAAGACAAAAGCATTTCAACTTTCTTATCAATTCTGAAACCATCCTGTTCGATTTTCTTATATGTCAGCCCAAATTCATGTGAGAGATGCATATTAGTTACAATTAGTTGTAGGCTTAATTCGGGATCTTCCTGAATTAAATTCATCAAATGATTAAGTAACCCGTATTCAGCTCTGCTCCCAGTAATAACACAAATCTTCCTCATTTTTTTATCTGGTTATCCTTTTGATAATCCCGATCAGCTTTAGTACCTATTAATTGATCCCAATACATTGGAGATAAGCCATCCCCAGGTCTTTTTACTGTAAGGTTAATTGAAGTAAAACAGTCCCCTTTTTTTATATTCTCGGATGCAACAATGCTTTTGCGAGCTGAAGATATGTTTTTGATTTCACCAGGGGTAGGTCTTTTGATCCCATTTCCAAGTGCCTTTTCAATATTTCTGATTCCGGTAATCATTTTCCTTAATTCATCAGGTTCTAGCGATGCTTTGTGATCAGGCCCAGGCATATTTTTGTCCAGTGTAAAGTGCTTTTCAATTACTGTTGCTCCTAAAGTTGCAGCAGCTAAGGGAATTTCAATGCCTTCACTATGGTCGCTATATCCAAAATTTACTTTAAATGCATTTCCGATTGTAAGCATTGCCTTAAGATTAATCTCTTCCATTGATGCAGGATAGTCAGTAGTACAATGCAATACTGTAATTAAATCACGTGAAGTACCGAATTGTTCCAGCAATTCAATCGCTTTCTCAATTTCCCCCATAGTTGCCATACCTGTGGAGAGTATAACTGGCTGTTTGAGAGATGCAATTTTCTTAATATACGGTAAATTTGTTATTTCACCTGAGGGAATCTTCCACAAGGGCAACTTTAACTTGATTAATAGATCAATGCTATCCATATCAAAAGCTGTAGAGAAAAAATCAATATTATGATCCTTACAGCATTTTATTAATTCAATATGATCATTCATTGATAACTCAAGATTTCTTAGCATCTCAAACTGATTCAACTCAATACCCATATTTTTTTTTTGATAATCAGCTTGCTTTGCATCCTTAGAGACTAAACTATCTGTAAGGAATGTCTGAAATTTAACATAGTCAGCCCCTGCTTTTGATGCCTCAGCAATAAGTTTTTTTGCAATCTTTAGTGAACCATTATGATTAACTCCAGCTTCGGCAATTATTACCGTCTTCATGATTTTGATGATATTATTGCGGGATTTCCAAAATATTTGCCTGGTTTCTCAATCGATTTAAGAATACAAGCTCCTGCGGCTAAAACAATACCTTCTGGTAGCGAAATATTATTGGCTATAACGGAATTGCTTCCAGCGAATGAATTATTCCCAACAATAGCTTGCCCATTTACAACAGCCTGAGTTGATATATGGCAAAAGTCACCAATAACAGCTTCATGTTCGATCAGTGCACCTGTATTAATGATGCAATTTTTGCCAATTACTGCCTTTGCATTTATTAATGAATTATGCATTATGATTGTACCTTCTCCTAATAATGCTGACGGACTAACATATGCAAGAGGGCTAATAACTACAGGAAGATTGCCATTGAATTTCTTGACTAAATTATAAATTGCAACTCGCTTTTCTGAAGATTTAATCTGACCGAAAGTTATTAAAAAATTCTTATATTTACCCACCAGATTAGGAATATCGTCATCAGTTCCAATAACTTTTATTCCATTAATAGAAGAGCCAACATTGTCAATAATGTCCAGAACCCCCACTATTTCCAACTTATTTTCTGATCTAATAACATCAATACATGAGATACAATGTCCTCCGCCTCCTATTAGCACAATAGATTCCATACTAAATATTTACACTACTTGGGATATTAACAATTCTATCTTCAAGCCATTCCGAATTTGTCAATGAGCCTTTTTTACAAGATTCAAACATTGGCAGTTTATGCATAAGTCTCCAAACCGGACGAGTCATTACTCCTTGTGCATTAGATTCTTTCAAGAAGATATCACGCTCCTCTATTGAATCAAAGATAATAGTATTCAGCCAATAATTTGACAAGCAGTTGCCCGGCTCATGGAAAAAAAAGATAGAGCTGGATTCAAAAAAATCGCTATAAGTTTTAGCCAATAACCTTTTGTTATTAAGGTATAAATTAAGGTTTTCCAATTGGGCAACCCCAAGGGCTGCATTAATATTAGGCATTCTGTAGTTATAACCGATCTCATCATGTATAAAATCCCATGGATGAGCTATTTTTGCCTGAGTAGTTAAATGTTTAGCTTTATGAGCCAACTCTTCATCATTAAACAACAACATTCCTCCACCTCCTGAGGTAATTGTTTTGTTGCCATTAAAACTAAGTACACCAATTTTCCCAATTGTTCCGGTATGTATTCCTTTATAATAACTTCCAATGCTTTCAGCAGCATCTTCAATAAGTTCAATATTGAATTTATTACAGATTTTTGAAATCTTATCAATCCGGCAAGGGTGACCAAAAGTATGCATCGGAACACATGCTTTGACCCTTCTTCCAGTTGTTTTATTGAAACACCCTTCTGGTTTTAAAACCGTTTCTGAAATCAGAAATTCTTCAAGAGCTTCAGGGCTTAAACCTAATGTGTTTTTTTCAACATCAATAAAAATGGGGATAGCACCACAATAACAAATAGCATTCGCAGTAGCAATAAAGGTAAGTGGCTGTATTAATACTTCATCATCAATATCAACACCAACAAGTTTTAACGCAATATGAATGGCATTTGTACCATTTATACAAACAACTGCTTTTTTTGAACCTGTATATTTTGCAATTTTTTCTTCAAATAAGTCTACAAATTTTCCAACACTTGAAACGAATGTTGAATCAATACACTCTTCCAGATATTTTTTTTCGTTCCCAATAAAAACCGGAGCATGAAGTGGTATAAATCCTTTTGGTTCATTATAAATCTCCCTTATCTTATCGATAATATATTGATATTTTATCATTCTCAAATGTTATAAAGATCTGCTTTATACTTCATCGTATTTTCCTTTTTAGTATACCATTTGCATGTTATTTTCAATCCTTCCGTAAGGCTATATTGAGGTTTGAATCCTGTCAACTCTCGAATTAATCTATTGTCACCTAGAAGTCTGAAAACCTCTGATTTCCCGGGTCTTATTCTTTGTTTATCACTCTTAATACTAATATCCGATTCCATAATCTCTTTAATTGAATTAAGAGTATCCTGCATTGAAATCTCGAAGTTTGAACAAATATTTATCTCCTTTCCAACTGTTTGGTAAGATTCTGCAAGGGCTATAAATCCCGCACATGTGTCCTTAACAAAATTGAAGTCTCTAGTCGGAGTTAAATCACCTAATTTTATTTCTTTAACACCATTTAGTATTTGAATAATTATAGAAGGTATAATAGCCCGAGCCGACTGCCGGGGTCCATAAGTATTAAATGGCCGTGCAATAGTTACTGGCAGATCGAATGTGTTAAAAAAACTCATTGCCATAGCATCTGCAGCGATTTTTGTGGCTGAATATGGAGATTGAGGCTGCTTGGGATGTTTTTCATCTATAGGTACATATAAAGCGGTACCATAGACTTCAGATGTTGACGTATGGATTAACCGAATATTACCGTTTTCCTTTGCAGCCTGACAAATATTCAGAGTTCCTTTAACATTTGTATCAACATAGCTATCAGGGGCGACATAAGAATAAGGGATCGCAATTAATGCAGCCAAATGGAATATCAAATCAACATCTTTCGTAATCGTCTTACAAAATTGGGGATCTCGTATGTCTCCGCAAACTACTTCAAGCCGGTTATTAGTTGTAATATCTTCAAGCCAACCCCAATAGTTAAATGAGTTATATTGAGAAAGCGCCCTTACATGATATCCCTTTTCAAGCAGTTCTTCAACTAGATGTGAACCAATAAAACCATCGGCGCCGGTAACGAGAATATTCTTATAAACTAAATTCATCTTCTTTTATTGCTGAAACATTAAAAATAGTAAAATTTTTTTCGCTTATTTTTCCTTTTGATTTTAACCAAGTATTAATTTTCTGCATGAG
>CAJAHC010000315.1 GCA_903939355.1 uncultured Methylococcaceae bacterium
ATCTTAATGTAGATGCGGGTCTTTTGAATCCAAGGGAACATGGTGAATGCTTTGTTACTAAGGATGGTGCCGAGACTGATCTTGATCTAGGTCATTATGAGCGTTTTTTGGATATTGAAATGACTCAAAAAAACGCAACTCTTTCCGGAAGGTTATTGTCAGAGTTGATTGCTGATGAGCGAGCCGGTAAATTTTGCGGTAAGACTGTTCAGTTAGTACCGCATTTAACTCAAGCTATTCAGCGTTCGATTGTTGATGCTGCTGGCGATAGCGACATTCATATAGTTGAGATTGGTGGCACAGTAGGTGATTATGAAGGATTAAGTTATATCGAGGCGATTCGTTCATTCTCGCAAATAGTCGGACGTGCTAATTGTTTATTCGTTCATGTTGTTTATGTGCCGTTTATAAATACCAGTAAGGAATTTAAAACAAAACCCGCCCAAAACGCCTTAAATGATCTACGTGGTTTTGGTATCGTGCCAGATGCAATAATCGTACGTACTGACAAACCAGCGCCGCTAGAAGTTGTTAATAAAATTAGTCTATTTAGTGGTGTACCGGAATCTGCCGTTTTGTTGATGCCAAATGCCGATACGGTTTATCGAGTTCCGTTGATTATAGCTCGCAGTGGTTTAAATAATCTGCTATCTGACTTTACTGGTCTACAAAATGAGCCAGATTTGTTAATTTGGGAAAAGATTGTCAAGCATCAGACTGTTCGAGCAAAAAAGATAGTCAAGGTTGGTTTGGTGGCAAAGTATGTTGATAATGAGGATACTTATATATCTGTTATTGAGGCATTAAAGTCGGCTGCTTGGCATGAAAATGTTGGTGTAGATATTGTTTGGATAAACGCCGAAACGGCTGATAAAAAAGATTTTAAAAATGTTGATGCAATTTTAGTTCCGGGCGGTTTTGGCTCGCGCGGTATTGAAGGTAAGATCGCAGCTGCGACGTTTGCTCTGGATCACGACAAACCATATTTAGGCCTTTGCCTTGGTCTGCAGGTGGCTGTTATTGCTAGTGCTCGAAAGGCAGGCCTTAATGATGCCAATAGCACCGAATTTAGTCCCGAGACGAAAAATAATGTTGTATATATTATGGATGGTCAGGCTGGTAAGGAATCAACTGGCGGGACTCTGAGACTAGGTGATTATTCAGCGAAATTAATTAAAGATTCATTGGCGGCGAAGAGCTATCATTCAACCAATGTAATTGAGCGCCATCGCCATCGCTATGAAGTTAATCAAAAATTCTTACCTCAGATTATTGAGGGCGGGCTAATTGTTAGCGGTACTTCACCGGATGGTAAATTAGTTGAGTTTGTCGAGGCAAAAAAGCATACCTACTTCATTGCCACACAGGCACATCCAGAGTTTCGTTCGCGTCCAACTAAGCCACACCCTTTGTTTATCGGTTTAATAAAAGCAGCTCTAGCTAAATAATCCAAGTATATTACGATATCAGGTAGGGTTTTGTTATACTGAGAGGATAATGGACGAAGTAAATAAGATTATTCAAGATACTATAAAAAACCTGTTCGAAATTGATCAGGATTTTCAATTGAGCCGCCCTGATGCGCAATTTGGTGATCTGTCGACTAATGTTGCGATGCAGTTATCAAAACAATTAGGTAAAAATCCACGAGAAATAGCTGAACAAT
>CAJAHC010000316.1 GCA_903939355.1 uncultured Methylococcaceae bacterium
GAGCTTATAAACCAAGAGAGCGAAATGACAGGTACAACAATTTCATTAAGAATTATTTCGATAGTCCTGATAACTGGCAAATATGTTCCCTGCTTGATGCTTTCGCAGAATACAAGGGTATGCCAAAAAACAAACTAAAAAAGACATTAGGAAAAACTTTCGAGGATGAGATTTTTTCATTCATAAAACTTAATGCAGAGTCTGTTATACAGTTGGCTTACCCAGATGAATCAAATGTTAGCAAGGATGCACAGGAGGCCATAAAAGAATCTAGAAAAAATAAAACTAGTGTTCTTCACTTCAAGAGAGCTGGCGTACCTGATATGTTTTTAATTGGTGGCCAACGACTATTATTTTACAAAGATAGACTGGTTGAAATAGATGGTGAACTTGTTACTGCGGAGCCACTGTCTGACATCTGGGACGATATTCTTCCTAACGATCTTCATAACGAAGGCGGTGTGTCTCTTAAAAAAGGGAAAAAACCAGAGAAACTTCTTAATAGAATTTATGATATTTGCTGCGATGAAAAAGAAACCGTACTAGATTTCTTTTTGGGTAGTGGAACTACTGCAGCCACTGCTTTGAAGCGTGGCCTGAAGTTTGTCGGAGTGGAACAAAGTGAGTACTTCGATTCTAAGGCTATAGAACGGATAAAGCTAGTTAATAAAACCAAGAAAAAACATGAGAAAGAGCAGAGTTTTTTAGTCAAATATCTTCGGTTGGAAAGCTACGAAGACACCCTGAATAATCTGGTGCTGAAAGCCGATAACAGCCGTGACAAGGCTTTAGCCACTAACGCTGACCTACAACGCGACTATCTGCTCAATTACTTTCTCGATGTAGAAACCCAAGCCAGCCAAAGTTTGCTGAATATCGCTGATTTTCGCGATCCGACGGCTTATAAGATGAACATCAAAAAGCCGGGTAGTGACGAGCAAAGCCTGCAAGCCATCGATTTGATTGAAACTTTTAATTGGTTAATTGGTTTGCAGGTGCAAAATATGGCTGTACCGCATAGCTTTAGTGCGGAATTTGAGCGTGAACAAGATCCCGATTTACCTAAAGACCAAAATACCCGCTTAACCTGCAAACGCCTAAAAGTTGATAATACAGGCGATTATTGGTTTCGCTTGATTGAAGGCTACACACTTAAAGTACCGGGCGATAGTACTTCTAAAGTAGCAACCTTGATTATCTGGCGCAAGCAAACTTCTGATGCAGAAAAAGATAACGCGGTTTTACAAAAGTTTCTTATGGATACCTTGGGCATTTCACCGCGTGAACACACCTACAGCCTAATTTATATTAATGGCAGTCATACATTGCCCAATCCTGTGGTGGAAGGTGAGCAAACCAAGGTGCGTTTGATTGAAGAAGCATTTCATAATGCGATGTGGTCAGGGGACGCAAGCTAATGGCCCCCAAACCCAAAGCCGTCGCAAAAAAAAAGGTCGGTGCGTCACTCAATTTTACGGATAAATTGGTATTAAACCAGTGGCTTATTTCACTGTTTGGTGTAGACACTTTTGCCGTGCATAAAGACGGCAACCGCGAAGTTCGCCCGATGCAGTTTTTGGCCAAACAATTGCGTGACTGTCGTGAAGGCTTGGATACCGATAATCTGCATTTTTTCTATCAGCAATTAAAGCTCCATTGGCAGCCCCATGCGGCATTGGATCCAAATGCCTTATTGCACTATGAGCAAAATATTGTCAGCCATACCCAATGGCTGAACGAAGGCAGGGATCGACCGATTGAGTGGAAATATTATCAATGGCTATCGTTATTGTTTGCGGAAATTTACCTACACCAGTATTTTTCTGACCGCGAAAAACTACTGGAAAAATTGAATGACTACGTCCGACAGTTTAACGCGCATTGGGCGAGTCGCAAAGTACCTATGTTTACAGGCATTAGCAAATACAGCCTGGAAGAGCTCAATAAACTGTGCCTGCAAAACGCCACCGGTTCCGGTAAAACCTTGGTGATGCATGTTAATTACCGTCAGTTTGCGCACTACGCCACAGAAGCAGGACAGCATGATATGGTTTCGCGCACCTTGTTGATTACCCCAAATGAAGGTTTAAGCAGTCAACATGAACAGGAATTGCTTCAGAGCGGTATAGAAGTATCGCGCCTTGTCTTGGATAACAATGCTATTGGTTCGACAAGCAACTTATTAAGTAGTGATTACGGCCATTTAACCCGTATTGATTTTATAGAAATTACCAAGCTGGGCGAAAAAGACGGACCTAACTCCATTGCCACCCGTAATTTGGGTGATCAAAACCTGATTTTGGTAGATGAAGGTCATCGTGGCATGGGTAAATCCGATGAAGAAGGCTGGATGAAACAACGCGAACGCTTGGTGGAAAAAGGCTTTGCTTTTGAGTATTCAGCCACCTTTAAAGAAGCGGTTAAAGCGGCTAATAATGCCAGAATTGAAGAAAGCTATGCCAAGGCCGTACTATTTGATTATTCGTATCGGTATTTTTACGAAGATGGCTATGGTAAAGATTACCGTATTTTTAATATCCCAAAATCACAAGCCGATCACGAATTTATCTATTTGACCGCCTGTTTGTTAGGGTTTTACCAGCAATTGCGTTTGTATCGGGAACGTAAAACGGAATATGCCGCTTACAATATTGAAAAACCGCTCTGGGTGTTTGTTGGCTCCAGTGTATCCAAAGCATCGGCCAGTAAAGGTGCCGATCAGGAAACGGTTTCTGACATTGTGCGCGTATTGGGTTTTATTGCCCACTTTCTTGAAAAACCTAATGCGGCCATTCAAGCAATTGATACTTTGCTAAACAAGGATGGCACTGCCACCGGTTTGCTGGATAAAGCGGGGCACGATATTTTTCACGGTGCTTTTTTGTTTTTGCGTCAACGCCTGCTCAAGGGCGAAAAGCCGTCGGATATTCATGCTGATATTTTAGAAAGCCTATTTAACAATCGTGCCGGTGGTCAGTTGCAGTTATTGCGTTTAAAAGGTGATAGCGGTGAACTGCTGTTAAAAGCAGGCAACGGTGATCAACATTTTGGCTTGATTAATGTCGGTGATGCGTTAGGTCTTGCCAAACACGTTGAAGAGGAATGCACCAAAGGAAACTGCCCGCAAATCATGGTTGATGATAGTGACTTTTTTGCTGCCCAATTTGCGAGTGTTAAAGAATCATCCTCCCCTATCAATCTGTTGATAGGAGCCAAGAAATTTGTTGAAGGTTGGGACTGCTGGCGTGTCAGCACCCTCGGACTGATGCGTGTCGGGCGGAGCGAAGGCTCACAAATTATTCAGCTGTTTGGTCGTGGTGTGCGATTAAAAGGACACGCATGGTCATTAAAAAGATCACGAGCAGCAACACCGGCCAAACAGCCGGAATACATCGATTATATTGAGACACTCAATGTCTTTGGTGTGCAGGCCGATTTTATGGAAAAGTTTCGTGATTTCTTAAAAGACGAAGGCTTGCCAGGCAACGATAGTAAGGAAGTGTTTCAGATTCCGATGAATTTGACTTACGACTTTGGCCAAAAATTGAAAGTACTGCGCCCCAAGCGCAAAGCCGCTGATGGCCGTGAATATAGTTTTAACCGCGACGGTGCCATGCCGCTTTTTGGCGGCGTGCCGGATTACCTGACCAAAAATCGCATTGAAGTGGATTGGTATCCCAAGATACAGGCTATTGTTGCCCCCGGTGCGCGTGCGGGTAATGCCGCTGCCGTCCTGGAGCATGAAGCCGTATTTACCGATCAACACATTGCTTTTCTCGACATCAATAAATTGTATTTTGAGCTGGAGCAATTTAAGGCGAGGGAAAACCTTTATAGCCTGATCATATTGCCGCAGGCAATTCGTAGTCTGTTGTTAAAGCATGACTGGTATATTTTGTATGTGCCGAAAGAACTAATAGCTTTAAACAGTTACGCCAATGTACGTATCTGGAACCAAATTGCCCTAGAATTACTGAAAAAATACAGCAAAAAATATTTTCTTTATGCAACGGATGAGTTTATCCGACCACGATTGGAAGTACGTGACTTAGAAAGTAACGATGACAATCTTCCTAAATCGGAAGAGTGTTATCAATTGATTGTCGATGCCAGTGAGCAACAATTAATTGGTGATATTGAAAAACTTCAGGCTGCGATTGATAAAGAATTAAAGGCTAAGACGCAAAAACACCTGATTGAAGCGGGTCAATTGCAAGCCTGTATTTTGGGTAATCATTTATTTCAGCCTTTATTATATGCAGAAAAAGGTTGCCCAATAACTATTGCCCCGGTCTCACTTAATAAAAGTGAAAAGGATTTTGTGGTTGATCTAATGCAATGGTTAGAGGCTAATGACGCCAGTTTGCAGGAGAAAAAAACATCAATTTATTTGTTACGCAATAAATCGCGAGGAAGTGGCATTGGTTTTTTCGAGGCAGGTAATTTCTACCCTGACTTTATACTGTGGGCGGTGACAGGTGTAAAGCAGGTCGTGGCATTTATCGAACCGCATGGTATTTCCCATGAAGGGCCTGAGCATCCAAAGGTTCAGTTTCACAAGGTGATTAAAGATATTGAAACACGCCTTAAAGATAAGGATGTTCGATTGGAGAGTTACATAGTCACGCCAACTCCCATTGCTGCAGTCATCGATCGTGGTTTAACACGAGATCAATGGGCTGAAAGGCATGTTTTGTTTATGGATAGCTCGGCTTATGTGGGAATACTAATGCAAAATCTCATAACAGATTATTGAAGTATTGCCAATGCGGGTACCATCCCTTCATGAGCTGAAACAAATTACGCTCAACCAGTTTTTCAATTTGACAGGTGCGCGGGACTAGCATC
>CAJAHC010000317.1 GCA_903939355.1 uncultured Methylococcaceae bacterium
ACTAATATTGACAACTGATAAAAATCAAGTCAGTTCTGAGTCTACTGAAATAGAAGCAGAAATTACGGAGTTAAATCAAGATCTAGAAGAAGTGGAATCTATTTCAATTGTTGAAGAGACAATATTGGTAAAATCAGCTAAAGAACAAAAAAGTGGCGTGGTCGGAAAGCTAAAAAATATGTTTGGGAAGGCTAAGAAAAAACCGATTGTAGTCGTACCAGAAGTTCTAGAAAGTAAAGATATCTCAGTTGAAAGTGATCAAGAATCTCCAGAGGCAGAGCAGCGCTCAGCTTTTGCTGCAAGTGGCTGGAAGTAAGCCAAATTATAAAAATGTTATTCGCTAGCGTCATATAAATATGAGCAATATATAATTTTCTTAGCCAGTTTTTCTGTTAGAAGCCCCTATGGTGATTGATCAAATAAATGCTATTTTGCCGCAGACTCAATGTAGACAATGCGGCTTCCAAGGTTGCCTTCCTTATGCCGAAGCCATTGCATTGGGCAGTGCTGATATAAATCAATGTCCACCAGGTGGTGAAGCCGGTATTATTGAGCTAGCTCGATTGTTAAACATTAACCCTAAGCCGCTTAATCCAAAATTTGGCCAGCATAGGCCGAAGAGCGTTGCTTTTATTATTGAGAAAGACTGTATCGGTTGTGTAAAATGTATAGCGGCTTGTCCAGTTGATGCTATTTTAGGCGCGGCAAAATTTATGCATACAGTTATTGCTTCTGAATGTACCGGTTGTGAACTTTGCGTAGCACCTTGTCCGGTCGACTGTATTGTAATGGTGCCACTTTCTCCATCTACAGATAACGTAAATTTACAAAAGTACACCAGCTCACAGTTGGCGAAGATACGTTACGATGCACGTAATTTGCGCAAAGAAAAAGAAAGTGTTGAAAAAGCCGAGCGTGCAAAACAAAAGAGAGCTGAATTGATAAAGAAGCAATCAGAAAGTATGCAACAGTAAAAAAGTGTCAGAAAAAGACAATGCTAAGTTGAGTGGTTTTGAATCTAAAGAAAATATTTTGCAATCAGACTTGACTATTTTTCTCTAAAAGCGCCGTTAAAAAACGGTATATTGGGATAGGCAATAGTGAAGGTAGTATATATTTGAGATCACCAAGTCGCCAACAACCTTTTGCCAGCATAGCCCGAAATATTTTTTGGGCAGAAATAAAATCGCGTTTCCAAAATGCCTCAAGACCTTGTTTTTGTAGTGGGCCATTGATTAGTTCTTTGAGAGTTGATGATTTCATGTGTGCAAGGAGATTCGGGTGTTGATTTACAAAATCTTTTCTTACCTGCCAAGCGTCCAAAAATTGACGCCATTTAATGGATGATATTTGGCCATGATTATGCCAACGATAAAAGGCCAATACTTCAGGTACACTGATTATATTCTGAGTGATAGCTGAAAGACGAATCCAGAAATCATAATCCATAGCGCTAAAACGACGTGTCGAAAAACCGCCGACTTTGTCGACAATAGTTTTACGGGTAAGTGCAGCATGAATGGGCCAAGGACAACCGCTTAAAAAAGTTTCATGGATATTGCCCTGCTCATAGGTTGGTGGTAAATAGAGCGGGCCATCTTGTCCGTTCTCGACTACATTCTGCCAGCCGCAATAACTCAAATCAGCATTTGCTTCCTTTAGTGCGTTGTATAATTTTTCCAAGCAATCAGGTGCCCAATAATCATCTGCATCCAGAAAAGCGATGAATTCACCTTTTACATGTTCTAACGCTAAATTACGTGCAGGAAAAGGCCCTTTGTTTTCTTGATTGAGAATTGTTAGTCCTGAATTTTTCTTTAAAGCCTCGTTTAATATAGCAGGAC
>CAJAHC010000318.1 GCA_903939355.1 uncultured Methylococcaceae bacterium
AACACACTGCATTAAAGGCAAATTACTTTTTGGCACAGTAAGTGCTAATTGTTTTAGTAACACTACTTATCTTAATAAATGCTGGCACTTTAACAGCAAAGTAGCTTTATCCAAGCCTTAGAACAGAGGAAATAATATGAAAACCCTTCCGAGGATCAAAAATCCGATAACCATCGCATCTATGGGCGGTCTATTATCACTGACATTGGGAGCGATGCCCATTTACGCTGACACCCCTACCACAGCGCCTATAATAGTCAAGCCAAAGGGTACAGTACAGCCAGATTCAAAAGGTGAAGTCACTGACGCTCTAAAGTTAAAAGACCCTTCTGAAATAACCGAGGCAGACATCAACGCAAGAACTGAGCAATATGAAGAAGTCGATGCAAAAGGTATGATGACAGACCTCACCAAGCATGACATTAACGATTTGAAGTTTTTAAAAGACAATGGCATCGTTGTGGGCGGTTGGGCTAATGGCGGTATTACCTATAATACCCATAACCCTGCCAATGGCTACAATGGTCCTGTTACTTTTAATGACCGCTCTAACGTCCCCATGTTTAACCAATTAAACCTCTATGTTGGTCGTGCAGTAGCAACCGAAGGCAAAAAATGGGATTTTGGTGGTCGATTTGACTTTATGTACGGTACCGATGCTATTTTTACCCAAGCTTATGGCGCAACTGCCTATGACGTCAATACTGGGCAGCCCAGGTCGAATAGAAATGCCTGGGATTTAAATTTGCTTGATGATACCACCATGGGTATTGCTCTTCCCCAAGCTTATGGTGAAGCGTATGTACCTGTCGGCAATGGTTTAAATGTTAAAGCGGGTCACTTTTATACACCAATTGGCTACGAAGTTGTAACCGCACCCGATAACTTTTTCTACAGTCATGCTTATACCATGCAATATGGCGAACCATTCACGCATACCGGCGCCATGGGTAACTATGCCGTTGATAAAAACTGGGGCGTAATGGGCGGCTTAACTACAGGCAGTTCAACCGGTGGTTGGGATGGTGGCTTCAACCAAGGCCTGGGTAACTGGGGCGGTTTATTTGGAACCACTTGGACCAGTAATGACAAAGGCACATCAGCCAATGTTTCCGGCACTTACAGTGGAACCTCTGAACAAAATGACAGCCCTTGGGCGCTTTACAGTGTTGTGTTAAAACACAATTTAAACGAAAAAACCCACATGATTTTACAACACGATCACGGGTTTGCTAATAATGTCTTAGCACAAGGTGCCAACGAAGATGCCCAATGGTATGGCATCAATTCCCATACTTACTATGACATTAAAGATAATTTATCGATTGGTCTTCGTGCCGAATGGTTCCGCGACCAAAATGGCTTTCGAGTCTGCACCCCCGCTCGGGTTGCTGCAGCTACTGATAACACAGGATATAGTTATGCCGCAAACGGCAGCTCTAACGGGGTTAATTCATCACAATGCGTTGCCGCCAGCTGGTATCAAGTTACGGCAGGTTTGACTTATAAACCTAAAAAATGGCTCAATATTCGTCCGAATATTCGCTATGACTATGCAGATGGTAACAATACCAATGGCTCAACTTATATGCCTTTTGGTAACGCCAATCAAACCTATCAAGTTTTAATGTCTACAGATGTAGTGATTACTTTCTAAAACATTAAATTTATCACCTGATTATAAATGCGCCTAAGGGCGCATTTTTTTTCAACGGCTAATTACTAACATTCCAACTAGGCTTACCCCAACAGTTGCTGGTAAATATTTTGTATATGTCTAACATGATCTTCAACTGCGAATGATTTAAGTGCAGCTGAACGCGCATTTTCTCCTAGCTTGACGCGTAATGATTTACTGCAACAAAGCTTTTCAATAGCATTTGCCAGAGACTGCATATCTCCCGGATCAAATAATAAGCCTGTTTCATCATGCCGTATCATCTCCGCCGCCCCACCATGATTAGGTGCAATTATCGGCCTCCCCATGGCCATCGCTTCAATTACTACTGTTCCCAGTGGTTCTGGTTGCGTTGAAGCCGACAACACAACATCAAGTCCGTTATAAACGGTTTCCATTGAGGATATATGGCCGGTAAAGATAATCATCTCGGTTAATTGCTCATCCTTAACTCGTTGCCGCAACAAAGCCTCATAGGCTATACAGTCATCTGGCGTACCGCCAATAATTAACATTTTTAAACAAGGAATTTTTGAACGTAACAATTTTGCTGCTTCCAAAAACAAAACCTGTCCTTTCCATGGGATCAACAAACCTACCAAACCAACCGCAAAATCATCATCAGCTACATGATAAGCATCCCTAAATTGGGTGCCATCAGCATGGATATTGAGTTTTTCCAAAGCAATACCATCATAGACAACACTAATTATATTGGCAGCTATATGAAGGTTTTCTTGAAGACTCTTTGCCACCCAATGGGACACCGAAATAAAATGATCTGGTAATGAATAAGTCCATTGCATAAGCTGCGAACCCTCATGATCGCCGCCACGTATATGACAAATACAAGGAATTTGCAGCACTTTAGCTACCAATAATGCGGCGCGATTACAAAAAGGTTCATTATTGGCATGAATGAGATCAACACGAAAGCACTTTGCTACCCATAATAATCGAAGAAAAAAAGGTAAAAAATTAAATAAATCATCAGCCCTGGCTAACAATTGCTTACTGATAAAATGCAAACCCGGCACTTTATTTAACCATGCCTGTTTAGCTAACCGCCTCCGTAAACTAACATTATCGAAGTGCCTATCTGGAATGTAGTGCCATCGAGCCTCATTGGCAATAGCCTGATAATCAGGACTGGTTCGCCCTGTAACCACTAAGGGCTCGAAACGATTGCGATCTAAATGACGAACCAGATGCCGCAAACAAATAATTGCGCCACCATAGCCAATACCATTTTCAACGTAGAGAATTTTTTTCTTTAATAAAGACATGCCTTGCGCCAGTTAATAAGCATGGCTTTTAGTCTAGCAGGAAATAGTATTCAGTTTTTCATCTTGAGCAAAAAAAGAAGCAAATGATCACTAATAATGCTATCTAACCTGTATAAAGCTCGGCTGTCATGCCTAATAATCTTTAACGCTTATCTTCATCGGCCTCTCTTATTAGTCGCGTTAATTCGGCGCGTTGCTTATCAAGCACTAACCACTCAATTTCCCTGCGTAAATATTCATCCTTATTCTTGGTAGCCTCAGCTCGTTGAGCAATCTCTTTAACTTCAGCATCTAATTGCATTTGATAAAGCCGACTTTCATGCTCTATTTTTAAGCGTTCCAGTTTTTCCTGCACATTTTGTCGCTCTATTTGGTAAAGCTCCTGTTCTTTAAGATCTGCTTCCAACTCTAATTGC
>CAJAHC010000319.1 GCA_903939355.1 uncultured Methylococcaceae bacterium
AATGAGGGGCACTGGTTTGCGACAATGATAGCAATATGTTTTGCCTCTTTTCATGGTAAAGATAAGGCACAATTTACATAGAAAAATATATTGTTTTTTGCAAAAATAGTTGGTGCTGAATTAAATCGATTATTCAATTCAGCAAAAATCGTGCTTAACGCTTCAAGAAATTATGGCTGTAGTGGGCTTAATATGCGTTTCTTCGAAGTACCTGCTTCTGGATCTTGTTTTTTAACAGATTGGGCGCCTGAATTAGAAAGACATTTTATTCCTGAACAGCATATCAGTGTGTATTCAGATTTAGACGATCTTGGATTAAAGATCGTCCAATTGCTTCAGAATAGCGACCTAAGAAATGATATTGGAACGAGTGGGTTTAATCATGTTGCGAAAAGTTATACATATGAGAAATTGGCTAACCAATTACTTATTCAATATAAAGGGCTAGTAACTTGAGGCGCTGCGTCAAAAGTTATAATACGGTTATAAAAAACTAAGTTACTGATAAAGATAAATTGAACAAGCACATCATTAATGAATTTAATATCCGTTATTGTAACTACTTATAATTGGCCTGCCGCACTAACTTTGTGTTTAGAAAGCTTATTTGTCCAGCAGGATAAAAACTTTGAAATTATTATCGCAGATGATGGATCCAGCGAAAATAATCTCGAAACGGCAAAGGGTTACTGTACAGATAGTCCTATATCACTTAGTTATATTCATCATGGTGATAAAGGATTTAGAGCGGGGACGATTCGAAATAAAGCAGTTGCTATATGTAAGGGAGAGTATTTGTTGTTTATTGATGGTGACTGTATCGTGTTACCTAATTTTATCGGCAAGCATAGACACCTTGCTCTACAGGGTTTTTTTGTGCCAGGAAATAGGGTGCTTTTAAGTCAAGAATTTACTCAGGAAGTTATTGATAAACACCTTGCACTATATGCAAAACCAATTGGCCACTTCATTTTTCTTTGGTTACAAAAGAAGATAAATAGGTTATTCGGTTTTTTTTATTTACCTTTGGGATTTTTGAGGTATGTCCAGCCTAACAAATGGCAGAAAGCCATGACATGTAATTTAGGTATCTGGAAAAGTGATTTCTTAATGGTCAACGGTTTTGATGAGCTTTTTGAAGGATGGGGTTATGAAGATTCTGATTTGGTGATTCGTTTAATTCATGCCGGTATTAAGCGCAAAGAAGGCCGATTTGCTGTTCCAGTTTTGCATCTTTGGCATTCTCAGAATGATAAGAGCAATCAAGATATTAATTATCAGCGTTTGATGGAGCGCTTGAACAAGTTGGATTTTATTATCGCCAAAAAAGGTGTTTCCCAGTATATTGATTAAAGCAGACCATAAATCGAACTAGGAAAGGTCGGTTAATTAATAACTTAATGAAAAAATGAAAAAAAAATTCCCCAGTAGTGCGCAAATATATAAACGACTCGCGAGTTATGTAAGGCCACATCGAGGCCTTTTTGTTATTAGCATCATAGGGTTTCTCCTCTACTCAAGTACACAGCCATTATTTGCAGCGATGATGCAGCAGATTATTGATACGCTACAAGCTAAATCACGAGAAAAAATGTATTATCTGCCGCTAATTTTTAGTGGGATAGTTATAGTTCGTGGTATTGGGAATTATTTGGGTAGTTACTTCTTAGCTAAAGTGTCTTTGAATGTTATTCACGCTTTACGTTGTGAAATTTTTGCTAAGTATACAGAGTTACCAACTTCTCATTTTGATTCTAATAACAGTGGATACATGATTTCACGCATTACCCACAATGTTGGTCAAGTGGCGCAAGCAACTACTGATGCTGTACGTAAAGTTGTGCAAGAAGGCTTAACTGCTATAGGGTTGTTGGGCTATTTGTTTTATATCAACTGGAAGCTGTCTTTGATTTTTTTAGTGGTCGCGCCGATTATTGCTTTACTAATGAACATGGTTAGTAAGCGATTAAGGATGCTAAGTAAGCGTGTACAAGAATCGATAGGTGATATGACACATATTACTTCGGAATTGGTTAATGGACATCGTGTCGTAAGAAGTTATGGCGGTGAAGACTATGAGAAGCAGCGATTTTTAGAGAGTAGTTTGTATAATAGAGGCCAATCATTAAAGGTAGTGACTACCGCGGCTATTAATAATCAAGTGATGCAGTTAATTATTGCTTTAGCTCTTGCATTATTGATGTATGTGGCCTTGTTTTTTATGGAGCAAGCAAGTGCCGGTTCATTTGTTGGCTATTTAACGGCAGCATTTTTATTACCGAGACCTATACGGCAATTAAGTGATGCCAATAGCGATATACAAAAAGGTATTGCAGCAGCTGAATCGTTATTCGATATTTTAGATGAGCCAGATGAGTTGGATGACGGAACTTATCAGGTGGATAGATGCAAAGGCGCATTGGAGTTTAGAAATCTTTCTTTTCAATATCTGGGGGCAAATGCCCCGGCACTTATTGACATAAGCTTTAAAGCTGAGCCGGGACAAACTATTGCTTTAGTAGGCGCCTCGGGAGGTGGTAAAAGTACGCTAGCAAATTTGATATCACGCTTTTATACGCATGACACAGGTGAGATATTAATTGATGGGGTAGAAATTAATGACTATCAATTGGCAAATTTAAGAAAACAGATAGCATTAGTGAATCAACAAGTCACTTTATTTAACGATACCATAGCCAATAATATTGCCTATGGTGTTTTGGCTACTGCAACGCGCAGTGAAATTACTGCAGCTGCTACTGGTGCATATGCCATGGAGTTTGTTGCCAAACTTGATCAGGGACTAGATACAGAAATAGGCGAAAATGGCGTTAAATTATCGGGTGGGCAAAGGCAGCGATTAGCATTGGCCAGGGCGTTATTGAAAGATGCACCGATATTAATATTGGATGAGGCGACTTCAGCACTGGATACTGAATCAGAACGCTATATTCAGGCAGCGTTACAAAAAATAATGCGTAATAGAACAACGTTAGTAATCGCTCATCGTTTATCCACTATTGAAAATGCCGATATGATTTTAGTGATAGATCATGGGCGAATTGTTGAAAGAGGCTCTCATCGAGAACTTATTGAAAAGAATGGAGCCTATGCCCGCTTGCATCAAATGCAGTTTAAGGAGCATCCCGAAAAAAATAATCAATCTGTTCCTGAGCACCAGTATGGAAAACCAGATGAATTATCAGAACCAGGTATTGCTTAGGAAAATATGATTATGAAAAGATTTATAGCTGAGCTTGAGGATCATCAAGAAATGATAGAGCGATTAGTGTCATGCTCTGAAGTAATTGAGTCAGTAGGAAAAGTATTGATTGACACATTAAAACAGGGTGGAAAAATACTGCTATGTGGTAATGGCGGTAGTGCTGCTGATTGTCAGCATATCGCTGCGGAATTAGTGGTTCAATATCAAAAAAATCGGCAAGCGCTTGCGGCTATTGCACTAACAACTGACAGTTCAATTTTAACGGCACATAGCAATGATTTTGGTTTTGAAACAGTCTATTCTAGACAAATCGAGGCGATAGCTAATGAAAGAGATTGTTTAATTGCAATTTCAACATCTGGTCGAAGTGTAAATATAGTAAATGCAGTACAAGCGGCTAAAGTGAAAGGTATGGTAGTAATAGGTTTAACGGGCGGTAATGGGGGAGAATTGTGTAAGCAAGTAACCCATTCTATTGTTGTACCGTCTACTGTGACAGCCAGAATTCAAGAAGCCCATATTTTAATTGGTCATTGGTGGTGTGGTGCAATTGAGGAGGCGTTAAGTGTTGGTTAAGATGCCTGAATTCAGTTCGGCTCGTATTATTGTTATTGGCGATGTTATGTTGGATCGTTATTGGTCCGGGCAGGCATTACGTATTTCACCTGAAGCACCAGTGCCTGTTGTTAAGGTAAAAGCAGTTGAAGATAGGGTGGGTGGTGCAGGTAATGTCGCACTTAATATCGCTAAATTGGGTGGAAACGTCACGTTGTTGGGTGTGGTTGGTGACGATGCTGAAGGTGATATTTTAAAAAAACTACTTGAAGAACAAGGCGTTGTTTGCCATTTTGTAGTTGAAAAGTCGATGCGCAGTATTTGTAAATTACGTGTTATGGCCCAGCATCAACAATTAATTCGAATGGATTTTGAAGATACACCAATAAAATTTGATCGATTAGCCTTAAAGAAATCCTTATTGAATCAATTACCAAAAAACAATGTCGTTATTTTTTCTGATTATGGTAAAGGTACTCTGGTAGATGTATCAAATTATATCGCTGAAGCCAAGCAAGCTGGCATTAAGGTCCTAGTCGACCCCAAAGGAACGGATTATCAACGCTACGCTCAAGCAGATCTAATAACACCAAATTTAGTCGAATTGCAAGCAGTGGTGGGTGCCTGTAAGAGCGATCAAGAGTTGATTGAAAAAGGACGAGCACTATTAGCTCAGTATCAAATTCCAACCTTATTATTAACTCGCGGCGAAGCGGGTATGATGTTGGTGGAAAATGATTTGGTGCACTCATTGCCAGCGCAAGCCAAAGATGTGTTTGATGTGACCGGAGCTGGTGATACGGTTATAGCAGTAATGGCATTAGGTGTTTCGCTTGAGTTACCCTTGTGTGAAGCAATGTACCTGGCAAATTTGGCGGGAGGTATTGTTGTTGGGAAAGTTGGTACATCAACCGTTTCTCAGCAGGAGTTGAATCGAGCAATGCATGGTGATCGAGATTCTCAGTATGGAATTGTTTCCGAGGCAGAGTTAACTAAAATTTTTGCCCGGGCAAAAGCGCATGACGAAAAAATCGTTATGACCAACGGTTGTTTTGATTTGTTGCATGTTGGCCATGTTACCTATCTTGAGCAGGCAAAAGCATTAGGTGATCGGTTGTGCGTGGCTGTTAATTCAGATGAATCAGTTAAGCAACTTAAAGGCGAATCGCGACCAATTAATGGCTTGCAGGAGCGTATGACAGTTTTAGCTGCATTAGCTTGTGTCGATTGGGTTGTGGAGTTTACTGAAGAAACCCCCGAGCGCTTGTATTGTAACTTGTTACCAAATATTATCGTCAAAGGTGGTGACTATAGATCGGATCAAGTTGTGGGTGGCGATTGTGTAATCAAGGCGGGCGGTGAAGTAAAAATATTGCAGTTTGTTGATGGTCAATCGACAACAGCGATGATTAATAAAGCGAGGCAGACAGAATGATTATCGTTACAGGTGGTGCAGGCTTTATAGGAAGTAATTTAATACGGGCACTAAATGAGCGAGGTGAAAGTAATATATTGTTAGTTGATCATTTGGTTAATGGTCGAAAAATGCTTAATATTGCTGATTTGAATATTGCTGATTACATGGATAAATCAGAGTTTATAGAACAGATTAAGTCG
>CAJAHC010000320.1 GCA_903939355.1 uncultured Methylococcaceae bacterium
ACGGCATACGAGATCTATCGCTGTGACTGGAGTTCAGACGTGTGCCTTCCGATCTGGCACAGATTGTTGGTGATAATGTATCAACATTAATTTATTCTGCGGCTGATATTAAGTCAGCAAAAGTAGGACAAGTGACGCAGTTGACTAATAGCCGATATGCCAAGCATATTGAAAAGTCTATGGCTTCAGCTTGTTTCATAGCAGAAGGTTATAGTATCGACAGTATCCCTAATGGCATGGCTTTACTTGTTTGTGTTGATCCAGAAATCAGTTTCATTAAGGCCTTAGAGTTACTGCATCCTGCTTCGATTTATACCCCAAAAATTGCGCCCCAAGCGTTACTTGACGATAACGTCAAGATAGGTAATAAGGTTTATATTGGTCCCTATGCTGTTATTGGTAAAAATGTAGTCATAGATGACGGCACTACAATATTAGCAGGTGCCTATGTAGGTCATAATGTAAAAATAGGTAAAAATTGTCTTATCTATCCCTATGCGGTCATCTATGACGATGTTGTTATGGGCGATAATGTCATTATTCATTCAGGAGCCATTATTGGTGCCGATGGCTTCGGCTATAAATTTAGGAACAATATTCATGTAAAAGTGCCACAAGTCGGTAATGTGGTTCTTGGTGATAATGTTGAAATTGGTGCCAATACTTGTATCGATCGAGGTGCGTTGGGAAGTACCCAGATAGGCGACGGCACTAAAATAGATAACTTGGTCCAGGTTGGACACAATAACATTGTCGGTAAAAATGTAATTATGTGTGGTTTAACAGGTGTATCCGGTTCCTGTAACATAGAAGATTTTGCGATTCTGGCAGGTAGTTCAGGAGTTGCAGATCATGTAACGATTGGGCAAGGAGCTGTGGTTATGGCGCGATCGGGTGTTGCAACTGATGTAAAGGCGGGTTCTCAGGTTTTTGGTAGTCCAGCAAAAGACAAAAAGACGGCTTATAAGGAACAAATTGCAATTAGTAAGTTACCAGAGTTATTAAAAAAAATAAAAATATTGGAAGCTAAGATACAAGCTATTGAAAATAAAGTTTCTTAACGACTTGAAATGAAGATGCTTTTTGGTTGCTATTAAATGACTTTTATAAGACTGTTGATAACTTATTTCTGTTTTATAAATTTAGTTGGGTATCCCTAAAATTCAGGGGTAGATATAAAATATTAATCTTAGTTATACAAAGATTGAATTAACCGTTATCGTTAAATAAAATTAAGCAATATTATGGAAGAACTCTTTATTGGTTGGCTCAAAGAATACGGATACATTATTTTATTTCTGTGGAGCATATTAGAAGGTGAAATGGGCCTCATCATGGGGGGTATCATGTCTCATACAGGAGATATGGACTACTTCATGACTGTATTTGTGGCAGGTCTCGGAGGTTTTTCTGGAGATCAAATATATTTTTATATTGGTCGTTTCAATAAAGGTCTTATTCAACGGAAGCTACATAAACAAAGACGTAAATTTGCGATTGCCCATCTTTTATTAAAAAAATACGGTTGGCCTATTATTTTTATGCAACGTTATATGTATGGTTTGCGTACGGTAATTCCAATGTCGATTGGTATTACAAAATATTCAGCAAAAAAGTTTGCTTTTATTAATCTGATTAGTGCGTGGACATGGGCAGCAATTACTGTGACCCCCGCTTATTATTTTGGCGCGCAAATACTAGTGTTACTCGGTTTTGCCAAAGCACATTGGTATTTTGCATTGCCAATCGCCGGTGGATTTCTTTATGGCATTTATTTTTACTTTAATAAGTTGGAGCAACATTTCTTGCAAAAGCGTAATGGTCGTTTTTTAGATTCAAAGTAGAGATGGTAAGAGTTCTGATTAAATAGAGATAAATCTTTTGCTTTGATTAGTTCTTGTTATTACTGGTCATTATTGATCATTCATTAATATAATGACCTGTTTTTGACCAATGTCGATACTTTGTCCATTACACTGAACCTATCACATACGAGCCTCAATATATAGTCGCCTTAAATGTACTTTATCAAGTAAACTCATGACAGCTAAATCATCTTTTGACAGATCACGATAAGTACTATAACCAATCTTCATCTGATGCCCATAATTGCTGTCCTATAGGATAAAGGGGGCGCTATATTTTTGAAAGATTTTTTCGGGCTCCTACTCGAAAAATCAGCAAAACTAACGTGAACCATTTTAATGCCTCCTGCTTCGCTCGCTGCACGCCCAACAAGGCGTGTTTCGCATACCTTCGCAATGATTTGACGCCGTTTCGTAAGCCTGCATTTTCACCTTATTACATTTCCTGAAAACACATGCCCTGCGGCTATTTTGGACTATAAGTATTCACTTCGCTATCGCTCCGTTTCCAGGATTTTCAGGGTAGGAAGCTTGGCTTATCATTTTTCTACTAAGCATTACGGGCTTGATGAGGCTCGCCTCCAAAAATGGTTTGCTGAGGCTAAATAACCAACTTTTGCATCGAAGGTTTTAATATGATCTATTTATAGATTAGATGCTGTTGTTTATTCATTTTGTTCGGTAGAACGATTCTCTGGTAGGTTGATTCCAATCTCTAACTTGAATAGAGAGAAGATCAAACTTTATTGCTAACTTCAAAAGTTTATTGGCGCTAGCTAAGTAAAGT